>NZ_CP036528.1:131838-288905 GCF_004331915.1 Ureibacillus thermophilus | reverse complement strand
TTGGAGAAACCAAGGGCTGAAAAGTCTTGAAGCTCGTTATGAAAACTTGCGTCAATGATCTTAATTGAACCGCCGTATACGGAACCGTACGTACGGTGATGTGAGAGGACGGGAGTTAATCGCTCCCTCCTACTCGATTTTGAAAAGTTGCCTTTTTTATAGTTGGGGTTTACGGAGTTTTTGATTGGCGGAAATGTTTGTGATATTGGCGGATTATTTTATGAAAATGGCGAATAAATGCGCAAGATTGGCGGATATCTCGCTGTGGAGAAACCTAAATAATTCGGATGGCGGATATATTTGGGATATTGGCGGATTATTTTATGAAAATGGCGAATAAATGTGCAAGATTGGCGGATATCCCGCTGTGGAGAAACCTAAATAATTCGGATGGCGGATATATTTGCGATATTGGCGGATTTTCTTATGAAAGTGGCGAATAAATGCGTAAGATTGGCGGATATCCCACTTCGGACAATCCTAAATTTTTCGATTGGCGGATATGTTCACATATTTGACGGATATCTAGCCAAGATTGGCGGAAATCCCGCACAAAAAAAGAGAGCGGAGGGAAAACATATCGCTTTCTTCTTCCGCTCGGTTAGGAACGACTTAATCCAATTTAAACAACTCATCAATTGCTTGAATTTCCTCTTTGCTCAAAGACACATCGGCTGTTTTTAAATTGTTCAACACCTGCTCAGCCCGCTTTGCCCCTGGAATAATGGCCGTCACGGCTTCCTGTGCCAAATACCAGGCAAGGACGATATTGGCCACTTCCACATTTTTCGATTGGGCGATTGGGCGCAGCCGTTCCACTTTTTCCACGATTTGATCGTAAACCTCTTTTTGGAAGAACTGCGAATTTTTCCGGTATTCGGGAATTTCCGTGTCCTTTGTGTATTTCCCTGTAAGCAGCCCCGAAGCTAATGGGAAGTAGGGGATAAAGGCGATGTTGTGCTCAAGAACATACGGGAACAACTCTTTTTCCGCTTCCCGGTGAATCAGGTTATAGTGTCCCTGATAAACGTCCACATAGCTGTCTTGATTGGCTTCCTGCAATTGGGCCAAGGAAAAATTGGAAACGCCAATGGCCCGAATCTTTCCTTCATCCTTTAATTCCTTCAATGCGCCAATGGCTTCGTTTTTTGGCGTATGTTCATCAGGGAAATGGATATAGAGCAAGTCGATGTAGTCCGTTTTTAAGCGGCGCAAGCTTTTTTCCACTTCCGCCTTCAAAAAAGAAGGGGAATTGTCCATAACCCTTTGACCATTCACCATTTTTGGACCAACCTTCGTTGCAATGACCAACTCGCTTCGGTTGCCCAGCTCTTGGATGACTTCACCGATGAGCTCCTCGGAACGTCCCAATCCATATATGTAGGCCGTATCGATAAAGTTGATGCCATTTTCGATGGCAACGCGGACCACTTCTTTGCCTTCCGCTTCATCCAAATTTGGGTGAATATTGTGACCACCTACCGCATTTGCTCCTAAGCCGACCGGATGGACGTAAAGATTGGTTTTGCCTAAACGCACTTTCTCCATAAAATCATGCCCCCTTTGTTTATTAATTACTTTACTAAAATTCAAAAAATTTACAAGTATATGAGTTTCTAAGGAAATTTCAAAGGAAAATGGTGTCGATAAACCCTTGAATAAACAGCGGTTGTCGAATATTTCGCTTATTTTGTAAGTCATTTGAAAGTGGCCATCAGATTGAAAGATTTTTTATAGGAGCATTCGGACATTTATTGTCAACTTTAGTTGACAATAGAGGCGCCTCAAAGTACGAATCTTGTAAAAAATGCATGGAATTTTGATGCTTTTTTCATATAACGAACGGTTCATTGCAAGATTTCCTAAATACATTAATAAAGCTCCAACAATGAAGAACATCCACTCTTTAAATATCAACCAAGGTTTACAAAATTAATTTGGTAGAGAAATCTCTGTGTCGAAAATAACAGATAGTAATTTTCCTATATAAAAATAACAATCTTCTAAAAAATGAACAGGCAAAAAATAAATTGAAAATCCTTATAAAAGGAGTTTAATTTTTAAAAGATATCAACCAAGTTTACAAAACAAATTGACTGCCAAAAGGATATGTCGAATATAGAAGTAAAACAAATTGTTATTTCAAAAAAACAATTAAATTCGGTGAAATAAATATTGACACTAAACTTTGTTATATCAAAAAAATCAATTCTGTCGTATCGTTTCGAATCAATCTTAAAGCCTCTTCCATCAGGAGCCTGTTGTCGAATGGAGGGATGATGAATTGCTCATCCTTTCCTGCAAATATGCAACAGGGATAAAGAGCCCCACTTGGCCAAATTTTTCATGATCCAAAGTGGCGAAGATGATGCCGATTACTTTCCCGTCATCATTGATTACTGGGCTGCCGCTGTTTCCCCGATATACCGGCGCATCGATCATATATACTTCCTCTTCCCAATCCGCAAGCAAAACAGGTTCCAGCACATGCCCTTCATTGGCGATGCCCGTAAAGTAAAGGGGATTGCCGATGATATAAATGGATTCTTGTTGGAGATATTGATATTTTTCACTCAGCGTCAAATAGGGCAGGTCTTTTCCATCCACCTGCAATAAGGCCAAGTCCACTTCGGGATACGTGGCCACAACCTCTCCTTTATATAAGCCATCATCAGGGAAACTGACCTTAATCGTGAGGGCGTCGTCAATGACATGTTCGTTTGTAACGATTAAACCGTTTTCCGAAATGGAAAATCCTGTACCCTTTCCGTCCTCTGTCGTTATTTGAACAACCGCTTTTTTATAAGATTGAATTTCTTTTTGGGATGACAGTCTTGCCGAAGTCTTCAGAAACTCAATGGCGGGGATGGAATAGATTTCAAAAATCACGGCAAAGGTGCTGAAGGCAAGGATAATGGCCATCAACAAAGCCATCATTTTCCTGAATCTGCGGGGTTTTTTGGCGATTTCTTCTTCTTTTAGCCGATCTTCCCTCTCTTTTTCAAGCGCCTCCTTTTGCGCCTCCAATACAATTTCTAAGAATTCCTCTTCATTCATCGGTTCTTGCTCATGTTTTTCTTCATTGGCCATGTCACCACTCCTTTTAAGGTCCGCTCCTTATCTTGGGTATCCTTAATTTCATTCTCCGAAAAAAGATTCGTTGACAAAATACCTATAGGGGTATATATTTTAATTGAATAATTGAAAGTGAACAAAAGTCTTCGATGTTTTTGTTTCTCAGATTTGCCACAAGGCGATCATTACCTTTTAGGGTATAAAGGACAGGAGTGATTACATGAAAAAAGTGTTGATTGTTGGAGGCGTAGCAGGAGGAGCCAGTGCTGCCGCAAGAATTCGCCGGTTGGATGAACAGGCGCGAATCATCATGTTTGAAAAGGGGCCACACGTATCCTTTTCCAACTGTTCCTTGCCGTATTATTTGGGCGGGGTGGTAGCATCAAAAGAAAAATTGGTGCTAATGACGCCGGAGAGTTTTAAAACGAAGTACAATATCGAAGCCCGCGTCAATCAGGAAGTCATTCACATTCATCGGGATGAAAAAATGGTGGAAGTGAAAAATCTGGAAACGAATGAAGTGTATAAAGAAAGCTATGATGTTTTAATTTTATCACCTGGAGCGAGTCCAGTCGTCCCTCCGTTTGAAGGGGTGAATCTGCCGCATGTATTTACGGTGAGAAATGTGGTGGATATCGACCGCTTGCATCAATACGTGAGCCGGTCCAATGTGGAAAGCGTCGCAATCATTGGCGGAGGCTTTATAGGTGTCGAAGTGGCGGAAAATTTAAGGGAAGCGGGAAAAGAAGTCACATTGGTGGAATATGCTCCTCAAATCATGGCGCCATTTGATGAAGATATGGTGCAAATTCTTCATAAAGAAATGATGGATCATGGCGTTCAATTGATTGTCGGTGATGGGCTGAAAAAAATTACGGAACATTCCATAGAACTCAACTCCGGAAAACAAGTGGAGGCCCAAGCGGTGGTGCTGGCCATCGGAGTGAAGCCGGAAGTGGCGCTTGCCAAGGAAGCGGGGCTTGAAATTGGGGAGCTTGGAGGCATTAAAGTCAATGCCAATTATCAAACGTCCGACCCATCCATTTATGCCGTGGGGGATGCCATTGAAGTATATCATCGCTTGACCCGCAGACCGACAAGGCTCGCTTTGGCCGGACCGGCTGTCAGACAGGCGAGGGCGGCTGCGGACCATATTTATGGCCATAAGCAGGAAAATAAAGGGGTTATCGGTTCCTCTGTCGTAAAAATTTTCGATTTAAATTGCGCTGTAACCGGGTTAAATGAGCGGGCGGCAAAAGAGGCGAACATTCAATATGACAGTGTTTATATCATCGCGCCGGATAAAGTGGGAATCATGCCGGACAGCCATCCGCTCCATTTCAAATTGATTTTTGAAGTGCCGACGGGAAGAATCCTCGGGGCCCAGGCCATCGGAAAAGGAAATGCAGACAAACGCATCGATGTGATTGCCACATTAGTTACGTTGGGCGGCACGCTGGAAGATTTGAAAGAGTTGGAATTGGCCTACTCCCCGATTTACAGCACGGCGCGGGATGTGGTGAATATCGCGGCTCTTGTGGGACTGAACATCTTACACGATGATTATAAACAAGTGCACGTTTCCGAAGTGCGCGGCTTGGTGGAGCAAGGGGCAACCTTCATTGATGTCCGTGAGAAGAACGAATTTGAACGGGGGCATTTGGTGAATGCCATCAACATCCCATTGAGCGAATTGCGGGAGCGGGTCGATGAAATTCCCCGCGACAAGCCGGTATACTTGCATTGCCGTTCCGGTCAGCGGAGCTACAATGCGGTGAAAATGTTGCAAAACTTAGGATTTGCAAATGTCTACAACGTTTCCGGTTCCTTCTTGGGCATTTCTTTATATGAATACTTCAAAGATGTGACCACTGGCCGGGACAAAATCGTCACTGACTATAATTTCAAATGATCCGTTCACTGAACATGATTAAATCGCTTACCATTGAATCTTTCTTGCCTATATGGCAAAATGATATACAACCGAACACGGGAAACGTTTTCTAGGGTTCCGCTGCATTGCAGGCCTGGTCCGAGAGAAAACGGCGCATTTGCGTACACGGAAGGATAAAAGCCTGGGAGATAAATCTATCTCTTTAGGCTTTTTTTATTGGAGGAATGGAAATGAACAAACATTGGATGACCGTTTATGTTGCCGCATTATTTGAAGTGCTGTGGGTGATCGGCCTTGCCCATGCGGATCGTTTCCTTGAATGGGCTGGAACAGTCTGCGCGATTTTCTTGAGCAATTACTTATTGATCCGGGCATCTCAATTTTTGCCTGCGGGTACGGTCTATTCGGTTTTTGTCGGATTAGGAAGCTTAGGGGCGGTCATTAGCGATATTGTATTCTTTGGAGAGCCTTTTCATCTGTTAAAGATATGCTTCATTTTGTTCATTATTGCAGGGGTTGTTGGGTTGCAGCTTTTGACGGATGAAGATGCCGGAAAGGGGGATGAAGAGTGATGGCATGGGGGGCGCTTATACTTGCCGGTTTATTTGAAACATTGGTAGTTGCGTCGATGAATCAATTTGCCGTCCGCCGCAGCTGGCAGCCGATTGCGTTATTCATCGGAAGTTTTGGAGGGAGCTTAGTTTTATTGCAATATGCCATGCAAACGATTCCGATGGGAACCGCCTATGCCGTTTGGACGGGAATCGGTGTTGTGGGGGGTACCCTGGTAGGTATGATCTTTTACAATGAATCAGGAAATTGGAAGAGAATATTGTGCATTTTTGCCATTCTTGTGGCGACAATTGGTTTAAAATTGTTGGAGGGGTAAATACTATAATGAGTTCATTCAAGAGGAACGGGGGATTGCGTTGTCAAAGCACCATTATTTTTTTGCAGTGAAATTGCCGAAAGAAGCGAAAGAATTTTTATATGAGTGGATTCAAGCGAGAAAAGGGGATTTTCCATTTGCACGCTGGGTTCATCCGGAAGATTACCATATAACTCTGGCTTTTTTGGGGTTTGCTGAAAAGGAGAAGCTGGAGCAAGCGATAGAGAAAGTGAAGCCCGTTTTGGAAAAGGAAGTTTCATTCACATTAACATTGAATTCCATCGGCGTTTTCGGTCCACAAAAAGCTCCCCGCATTTTTTGGGCGGATGTGGAATCTTCAGAACAGCTCTTTTCCATTCAAAAAGAGGTTTATCAGCAATGTGTGGAGACGGGATTTCAATTGGATAAAAAACCTTTCCGCCCGCATATCACATTGGCGAGAAAATGGAATAGCGGGGATGCTTTTGACATAAAAACATTGATGCAGATTCGTGAGGAAAACGGAAATACTTTCTCTTTCAACGTGACGGAAGTCGTTCTTTATGAAACCCATTTGGATCGGACACCGAAGTATGTTGAGTATGCAAATTTTCCTCTGGCCGTCCCGGGAGCCTGATTTCAATTCATAAGCTTGCCCCCTTTGAAATAGGATAGGGATAAGAAAGGCGAAGGGGCTGCAAATGAAATGAGACAAGCATGTATCTATTTCATTCTATTATTTATACTTGCGTTCTTTTTTATCTATGATCGGGAACCGCTGCAATCCGTTCAGTTTTCCATCATCATGTCCGGGTTGTTATTGTTGATTCGAAGATGATCTAAGGGCTTTCTCACAAAAGCGAATCTGCTTATTAAAGGAAATAGAATATGTTTTGAAAAATTCAGAAATTATTTAGGAAAATTATTGAAAAAATCTCCCACCTGTTGTTTCGGAGTGTTAGTATAAAAACAAAACTCCTGGCGAGAGGAATTCAGTCAACTTCCGGTCTGTGGAAGTGATGTACTTCACTTCAATCAAACCACTGGATGGAAAGTGGCGGATCGTTCATGAAACACAAAAGGGGGAGATTAAGAATGAAAAAAATAGGGGCCATAGCAAGCGCGGTCTTAATCGCTTCTACAATTACGCCGGCAGTTTACGCGGAAAACAACGTTGCTTCAGAAAGCGCCAAATTTAAAGATGTTCAACTGTATAAAGAAGACATCAATTTTTTAGCTGAAAAAGGATTAATCAAAGGCTACCCTGACGGAACATTCAAACCCAACAATCCGATTACAAGATACCAGGCAATCAACATTCTACTGCGGGAAATAAAACCGGATGTGACGAATATTCCCGACGTTCAATATAAAGATGTGAAAAAAGGGGACTACGGTTACGAAGAGATTGCTTTAGCAACCGCATTGGGCATTGTTTCGGGGAAACCGGATGGCACTTTTGATGTTTCGGGCAATTTGACCCGTGCGCAATTGGCAAAAATGTTGGTCGAAACCTATAAAATTCCATTGAACGAAAAGAAAAAAGTATCATTCAAAGATGTTGATGACAAAGATTGGTATGCAAAATACGTCCATATTTTAGCTTCCCATGGAATTATTACAGGGTATGAAGACAAAACCTTTAAACCGAACAATAAAATATCGAGGGCACATTTAGCCTTAATCCTGAGCCGTTTTTTGAAAAATAAGGATAAAATATTGAGCAATGCAGATACAGATGGTGATGGTTTAACGGACCGGGAAGAATTGATTTTGCTGACGGATCCCAAAAAGAAAGACACTGACGGGGACGGGTTGGATGACTATTTTGAGTATGTGAGCAATGTGTATTCCCCGACAATGGCGGATACAGATGGCGATGGAGTAAAGGATGGAGATGAGGATGCAGATTCGGATGGGCTTTCGAATTTGCAGGAATTGGCGATAGGGACATCCCCTTATTTGAAAGATACCGATGGAGACTCTCTGCCTGATGGACAAGAAGTCGCAAACGGTACAAACCCATTGGCCGATGATACGGATCATGATGGTTTGTTGGATTCGGAGGAAGGCAGATTCAATTTCAATCCCCGTAATCGGGATACCGATGGAGACGGGATTCTTGATGGGGATGAAGTGATCCAATGGGAAACAGCGGCTCCAGCCTATTTGAAAGGTGAACCGGCCTATCCGACTGTCACGATGAAAAGCCGGGCGAAAGATGCATTTTTTACGGAAATCCAACCGATTTCAACCGCCCATCCACTCTTAAATGACAGCATTCCCGGCCTGATCGGCAACGCATATTCTTTCAACACCGTCACTGATTATGATTCTGCCAAAATCAAATTCCATTATGGCAATTCCGTTTCAAACAATGATTTCCAACCGGCCATTTTTTACTATAACGAGAAAAAACAGGCTTTAGAAAAGGTGCCAAACCAAATGCGTGATCCGCAAACCAATACCGTTGAAGCGGCGGTGGACCGTTTCGGCGTTTATGTGTTGATTGATGGCACTGTATGGGATCAGGCTTGGAAAGAAGCGCCCGGCATGTCAAACAAGGAACGGGCCCGTTCATCAGGTGATCTGGATAACCCAATCCACTTTACCTCTTCACTGTCCGTTGTTCCGGCAGATGTTGATCAAGCGGGATCAAAAACAATAGCCGCTGCAGAAGATTCCGGGCTGTTCACAAAAGATTCCGATCGTGACGGCATTCCTGACTATTATGAAACGAACGGGTTGATCATCGGAACGGGCAGCCTCATTAAAACGGATCCAAATAACCCAGATACAGATCAGGACGGAATCTTGGATGGAGATGAAATCAAATTCGAACAAGACAAGGAATATGCGGTGCTCATTTCAGATCCGAATAAAAAAGATTCCGATGGAGATGGGATTTCAGATGCCGATGAAAAACCGGCTGAAAGATTGGTTTATAATGTGACGGATGAAGCCTTGGCGGTATTTTCGGATTTGGCCTATTTGGATGTTGCCGGTATGTCAAATTCCACGGAACAGGCGCAAGGTTTGTTCGACTTCTCCAATAAGGATGTTCCGCCAATACCGCTTTCGAAAGAATCCATACAGAATGCCATCCGTTTGAAACAGAAAGCTTATTTAGTGAAAAATTGGGAGATCATTGGGTTTGAAACAGACGCAATTAGCGGACATAGCGGGGTTGTGTTCCGCAATTCCTATTCCAATGACATCGTAATAGCAGAACGCGGTGCAGCCGATTTGGCGGGAATCATAAATAATCTGGACGTACTTTTGACTGGCGATATTCCTCAGTTGGATCATGCGTTGGCGTTGGCAAGAAAAGCGATCGCCAACAATTTGTACAGCGATATTTACGTGACGGGCCATTCATTGGGCGGATTTAACGCACAAGTGATTTCCTATCATTTGATCAATGATTCATTAGCGAAAAATCAATTCCTTTCATCTAAAACAGCGAAAGCCATTCAAAAAGCCGTATTCGAACATTATCAAAGAACGGTGACATTCAACTCTGTTCCGCTTTTTAATAAAGATTCTTTGCGCCAATTGGGAATTGATCTGGATGTTTACACAAATCCGGAAATTCCAAAAGAAGAGATAGGAAAGAAAAAATACGAAGCGTATATTACAAATTACCAATTAAGCTACGACATCCTTACGATTTTGGGCAAATATTCAAAGTCCGGATATCTTGGAAAAACCGTCATGTTCAATTATCCAAAACAGGCACCGAAAACAGTGCAAAACGCGCCATTTGAAGCCCTTAAAACAATGATACAGGAGTATGGGAAATCCGCATCCGGCGGGGAGCCGAGC
Organism: Ureibacillus thermophilus; assembly: GCF_004331915.1. NCBI lineage: Bacteria > Bacillati > Bacillota > Bacilli > Caryophanales > Caryophanaceae > Ureibacillus > Ureibacillus thermophilus. The sequence continues at coordinate 279,243 of NZ_CP036528.1, read as the reverse complement.
AACCCATTGGAATTGAAAAGATTCATCATTAATTTTTATCTGTGGTTTTCCATCAATGGACAGGAACAGTATAAAAAATTGGTCAACGAAGAGTTGGGGCAAGCAATGGAGGCGCACGGCATCAGAAATTTCGATCAGTACGATTTTTAAAATCATTGCCGATGCAATCTTTCATCTGGATGATCGCCAGGACAGTCGGGGAGTATCAATAAAATAAAAGGCGACGTGCGGATAGCAGGACGTAACAAAACCAAGAAATGTTGAAAAAACATTTTCTTGGTTTTTATTATAAGTTGACTTTATACCTAATAGGGTATAAACTGTTGGTAGAAATCAAAGTCATAGAAAGTAGGGATGCCTCATTGAAATACGATACGAAGACAATAAACCGTGTGAAGCGTATTGAAGGACAAATACGCGGGATTCTGCGCATGATGGAAGAAGGGAAAGACTGTAAAGAGGTCGTCACTCAGCTTAGCGCCGTCCGTTCCGCAGTGGACCGTACCATCGGCGTGATTGTGAGCAACAACTTGATTGAATGCATGAATAAAAGCAAAGCGGAAGATATGGATGAATTGGTGCAAGAAGCGATTAATTTAATTGTCAAAAGCCGTTAGTTCCAATAGCTGTTTACGCAGCTATTTATTTATAAATCGAAATATACCTATATAGGTATTTGTTTGGAGGTGAGAATATGGAGTGGATTCTCATAGCGATTGTTGCCGCATTCATTATATGGCGCTTGAAGCCGGCGAATGTGAACACCATTTCCGCACACGAATTGAAAAATATTCTGCAGGATAAGGACAAAATATTTATTGATGTAAGGACACCGGCGGAATACAGAGCAAAACATATTCCGCAATTTCAAAATTTGCCTTTGGGATCGGACTTTTCAAAGCTTCCCAAAGATAAAGAAATCATTGTCATTTGCCAAAGTGGCATGAGAAGCGGTCAAGCCTGCAAGCAATTAAAAAAATTGGGGTATGAGCGCGTCACAAATGTCCGTGGCGGCATGAATGCATGGAGATGAATGATGGAGGAGGAATTTTAAATGAAAGAAATTACAACGAAAGAAGTTCAGCAACGTTTGGAAGCGGGAGAGGCATTGAATATTATCGATGTCCGTGAAGTGCATGAATATCAAGGAGGGCATATTCCGGGAGCCGTCAATATTCCATTAGGATTGCTTCCGATAAGAATGAATGAACTTTCCAAAGACAAACCTTATATTGTGGTGTGTTTGGCAGGCGGCCGCAGCGCCCAAGCGACAGAGCTGTTGGATCGAAATGGATTTGATGCTACCAATATGTTGGGCGGCATGAGCGCCTGGGAAGGGGAAGTGGAATAGGATTAAGGAGTCAGCGGGACTTTGAAGAAATAGGGCTGTTCTATCATTTTAGAACAGCTTTTTTTATTGTAAAATTTTACATATAACGCTATGGGAAAGCTCCATATTGTAGAAGAAGTGATTCAAAGGGGATGGAAGAATGTTGATCAATTTATTGGATGGTTTGGCCATATTCTTTTATTGGACCTGGTTTGCATGGCCCTTTGTTTTTGTGTTTTCCCTCGTTTATTCCATTGCCAGTTTTGTGAAGGATGAACGGGCTTCCGCAATACCGGTGTTCATAGCAGGTTTCTCTTTATTGATGTTGTTATCGCCTTTGATAGCATTTACTGATTGATGGGGGCAGATAGGCAAAATCCGTGCATCATGTATGGGATGTACGGTTTTTTTTATTCAATCCAACTTGCAAAACATTCAAACATTCATTTGAATATAACGCAAGAATATCTTAAACTAATATTCAAACATATATTTGAATGTTGGAGGGGTGAAGCCGTTGCCGGAAGAAATCAGCATTTGTGAAGTGATGTATGTCGATGAAGAAAAAGTGGCGAGAATTCAAAATCAATTAGCCCATCAAAACCCTCTGGAAGTGGCGAAACTTTTTAAAGCATTGGCGGATGAAACACGAATCAAAATCGCTTATGCCTTGGCATTGGAAGATGAGCTGTGCGTTTGCGACGTTGCCAATGTTATTAACGCATCCACTGCAACCGCGTCCCACCATTTGAGATTATTAAAAAATTTGGGGCTTGCAAAGATGAGGAAAGAAGGGAAATTTGTTTATTATTCCTTGACGGATGAATGTGTGAAGCGATTGATTGAAATCGCCTTCCATCATCAACAAGAGGTGGCAATAGATGAGTGAAATGAAACAGATTTATCGTGTAGAGGGTTTTACATGTGCGAATTGCGCAGGGAAATTCGAGCAGAACGTGAAGACATTGCCGGGTGTGCAGGATGCGAAAGTGAATTTTGGCGCATCGAAAATTACCGTTGTTGGGCATGCGACAGTGGAAGAACTGGAAAAAGCGGGTGCTTTTGAAAACTTAAAAGTCTATCCGGAAAAACGGGCGGAAAAGCATCCGGAAACGGGGCGTGAAAAACAAGTATCTTTTTTTGAAAAACATCATCCGTTATTATACTCCGGCCTGTTGATCGCGCTAGGAGCAATTTCCATATTCATCAATGGGGAAGAGAATCTAATCACCGCATTATTATTTATTTCTTCCGTCCTCATAGGCGGTTTTTCATTGTTGAAGACCGGGCTCAATAATTTATTCCGTCTCGATTTCGATATGCGGACACTGATGACGATTGCCATCTTCGGCGCAACGATCATCGGGGAATGGGCGGAAGCGGCGGTGGTGGTCGTTTTATTTGCCATCAGCGAAGCCCTTGAGCGCCATTCGATGGACAAAGCGAGAAAATCAATTAAATCATTAATGGAAATTGCACCGAATGAAGCGACTGTTTATCGAAATGGGAAAGAGACGGTTGTTCCCGTTGAAGAAGTGGTGATTGGCGACATCATGATTGTAAAGCCCGGGCAGAAAGTGGCAATGGATGGCATTGTCATAAAGGGGTCTTCTTCCGTCAACGAAGCCGCCATCACCGGAGAATCGATTCCGGCGGCAAAACAGCCAGGAGATGAAGTGTTTGCGGGAACGTTGAATGAAGAAGGACATTTGGAAGTCAAAGTGACAAAATATGTGGAAGATACGACGATTTCCAAAATTATTGAACTCGTAGAAGAAGCCCAGGCGGAACGGGCCCCTGCACAAACGTTTGTCGATCAATTTGCCAAATATTACACACCGGCGATTATGGCTGTTGCATTTCTTGTTGCGATTGTGCCGCCGTTACTTTGGGGTGGCGATTGGATGGATTGGGTATATCAAGGATTGTCCGTATTGGTTGTCGGATGCCCGTGTGCCCTTGTTATTTCAACACCGATTTCCATTGTTTCGGCCATTGGCTCCGCAGCGAAAAAAGGAGTGCTGATTAAGGGCGGCATTTATTTGGAAGAATTGGGGTCCTTGAAAGCAATCGCCTTTGATAAAACAGGGACGTTGACAAAGGGGGCGCCTGTGGTCACGGATTTTATCATGTTGAGTGATAAAATCCATGAGAAAGAAGCGCTGTCGATTGCCTGCGCTTTGGAAGAACGTTCGAATCATCCGATTGCCCGTGCGTTCGTCAAGAAAGCGGAAGAGCTTGGAGTGGAACCTCTTAATCATGATATAGAGAATTTCAAGGCCATCACCGGAAAAGGTGTTCAAGGGACGATAGCCGGAACAACGTATTCCATCGGCAGCCCTGTTTGGTTTGCCGGCCGGGTGACGGAAGAGATTGAAAAGAAAGTGGCATCCCTTCAAAACGATGGGAAAACGGTAATATTATTCGGCACGGAAAAGGAGATTTATGCAATTTTTGCCGCTCTTGATGAAGTGCGCCATTCCAGCAAAGAAGTTGTTCGTAAGCTCCATGAAATGGGTATCCAAAAGACGCTGATGCTCACGGGAGACAATGCAAAGACAGCCGCAGCCATCGGAAGGGCGGTCGGCATTTCAGAAGTGAAGGCGGAATTGTTGCCAGAGGAGAAATTGGAGCATGTAAAAGGATTGGGCAAAGCATACGGCAAGGTGGCGATGGTTGGAGACGGGGTCAATGATGCCCCTGCTTTGGCAGCATCCACAGTGGGAATCGCCATGGGCAGCGCAGGTTCGGATACAGCTTTGGAAACGGCCGATGTGGCGCTGATGGCCGATGATTTGGGGAAACTTCCTTTTGCCATCAAGCTTAGCCGGAAAACATTGGCCGTAATCAAGGCAAATATTGCATTTGCATTGGGCGTGAAGCTTCTCGCTTTGCTGCTGGTGGTGCCTGGCTGGCTGACTTTATGGATTGCGATTTTTTCGGATATGGGCGCAACGCTTTTAGTATCCTTGAATAGTATGAGATTATTGAGAGTAAAAGAATGACTTGAAACCATCAGCAGGGGATTCTTGCTGATGGTTTTTCTTGTAGAATTACATTTTGAAGGTTGATAGTATTTCATTCCATAAACGAATGAAAAAAGCGCCTTTGTTCATTGAAAGTGCAAAAAATTATAAACTTTCTCTTTCTCTTTTTGGAAACACAACGTATGAAAAGCTGATGAGAAAGTCGATCAGCAATACAACGGTCCATCCGCTTATAACGCGTTGCAGCGGACGTGTTCCTTCACCGGTGCCGATATACAGAATCATGAGGCCAAGCAGGATTCCCCCGATGATATAAGCGATCAGATGGCGTCCCCACATTTTCATCTCATAAACGGCTTTCTCTTTGCCATACAAAACTTTTTTCCGCAAAGGGTTATTTAATACCCAAGTTTGGAATTTGCCGTCTGCCCAAGCAATCATGGATTTTCCGAAGGCGATGGAAACCCCGATATAGATGGCGGCCAGACCATGGGCAAAAGTGGCCGTTGCTCCATTTTTCAAATCGATGGCCGTGAGTACAAGCAAAGCAAAATCAATCAACGGGGTGAGCAAGAGCAGGAAGATGCTCAGCTTATCCCGTTTCAATATATATCTAGTGTAAAGCCCTGAAAAAATGACAATCCAGAAGGCGATTTCAGCAGTGATAATCCAAAAAAGCATTCAATCCATACCCCCATGAAAATTTATTTAATACAGTTGCATTAAAATAATACAGCGTATTTTTAAATAATACAAGTGTATTAAATAATGCTATAATAAAAATATGCCAAAACTAGTTGACCATGAAGAGAGAAGAAAAATCATCGCAAAAGCAACGTGGAATGTTATTGCAAGGGAGGGGCTTGGCGGCGCTTCTGTTCGTTCCATTGCAAAGGAGGCGAATCTTTCACTGGGAGCTGTACGTCATTATTTTCAGACGCAGGAAGAACTATTGGAATTTGCAATGCAGCTCGTTGAAGAACAAGTAACGGAACGGATACTGAAGCATCTCCAAAGCTCTCTTCCGCCAAAAGAGCAAGTGCTTAATATATTGATGGAGTTGATTACACCGGAAGAAAAGAAAGTGGAAATGCAAGTATGGCTGGAATATGTTTCATATAAAATCCGCAAAAAAGAATTGCAAAAAGAATCGGTTCATGAAACCATTTCGGAAATTTTGCATCGTTTAAAAAAAGCAGGGCTGTTAAAGGAAGAAATTGTTTTAGAAGAAGAGATTGTGTTTTTGCATGCATTGATCGATGGACTTGCCCTACATATTTTAATGGGATTGGTCCCAATTGAAAGGGAACGCATACGTTATTTATTGAAAAAGGAATTGGACCGCATCTTTGTGGAGTAGGGAAATTTCCTACGCGAATTGGAGGGAATTGGACCATGCAAATTTTTGCCCATCGAGGTTATTCATCAAAGTATCCGGAAAATACACTCGCGGCCTTTGAAGCGGCAGCAAAGTTGGACATAACAGGAGTAGAATTAGATGTGCATTTAACGAAAGACCGGCAAGTGGTAGTCATTCATGATGAAAAAATCAACCGCACGTCCAATGGAAAAGGCTTCGTGAAAGATATGACGCTGAAAGAATTGCGCCAATTCGATTTTGGTTCTTGGTTTAACAAGAAATTCCGCGGCGAAAAAATTCCGACTTTGGCGGAGGTGCTGGACCTTTTAAAAAATACCAGCCACAAAATTAATATTGAATTAAAGTCAGATAAAATCATTTATCCGGGGCTTGAGGAATTGGTGCTGAGAGAAGCGGAAAATTTCCGCTTAAAGGATCGGGTAATTATATCATCTTTTGACCATGAAGCGGTGAAGCGGATGGTTGAGTTGGCTCCGGACATCGAAAGTGCTCCATTATTTTCCTATAGTATTTTAAATATGAAAGGGTACCGCACTTTAGTTCCTGCAAAAGCTTTTCATGTGGCCTATCGGGCAGTGGCTCGTCGCCCGGTGCTTGAAGCAATCAAAGCGGGCATTCCTGTGCGTGTCTATACTATCAATAATAAAGAGCAAGTGGACATATTGCGTCATTTAGGCGTTGAAGGAATTATCACCGATTGTCCGGAAGAAATGAATGAGATGTTAAAGCTGTCTAATTGAAATAGAATGCAATCCTCTTTGATCAGATTCAAAGGGGGCGTCTGAAAAGTCATTTCAAGACGCCTTCTTTGCGGCTGTCGCTAGAGTTTTGCCGCAGATAAATTGCGACGAGGAGGCGCGTTTTGTGACCACCGCAGGGAAAGTTTTTAAGAGAATATTCCTATAAGAAGTAAGGCTGTTCAGAAAGTGTTCGACTTTCTGGACAGCCCCTTCCTATAAGAAAAAAAGCGAATTAGAAAACGGATTGCTTTCTAAATTCGCATTAAAATGTTTTTCACCATTTCGCTACATGTTCTTCAATGCAGCCCAGCATTTGCTGAATTTCAAGGACGCTGCCATCTTCCAATTTAACTTTGCCGCTATAATAGCCTACAAGCTGATGCACTTCAGATTGCACGAGTTTTAAATCTGTTTTGGCCACCCTTTCGAAAAACGGGTGGAAGGTTAGCATAACGGTGTCGGAAAATTTGGTTGTTACGTACCATGGTTTTTTGAAATTGGAACGGTCATATTCAAAAATAACATCTTCATGAATTTTGGTCATTTTTCCATCAATGAAAACGGCATTCTCTGTCATTCCAGTGCCATCTGTCCATTTTCCCCCGAAATTTAATCCTACACGATGGTTGCGAATCCGTTGGGAAGCATTGGCCCAATTCCAAACGACTTCCCTTGGCCATACCCCGCGTCCAAAGTCCAGCACGCTAAAACACTCTTCCTCTTGAAATTCGTAGCGTTTATTCCCCAGTTTTACAAAACCTTTTGTTGGTAAAATATGATGCTTTGCAGTGAATTGGAAAGTCTGCCGGTTCCAAGGCACTACCACATTTAACGATTCATCGTCTGCAGGATGTATAATTTTTAAATTGACGTTCAGAGGTTCATTGTCAAAATTATCGCAGCTGACGACCATCAATGTTTGGTTTTGCAGGTGGGAGATATTGACATTGATTTCATTGCTTGTAAAACGAACAGGTTCGAGTACACGGGTTGGCATTTTGATTTTTTTAACAACGCCTAAAGGAATGGTTACGGTTTTTTCGAAAAAACGTTGGGTTTCATACTCTAAAAAGTAGACAAAGCAAGTAACAGCGTAATCCAAATGACAAATTGTAACGGAAAATAAAATATCTTCACCGTAGCAGCACCAATAATTCCATTTCTTTTTTCTCATAAAATGGCCGGACAAATTGCAATCGATAATCGGCTTTCTGGCATATCCAATCGCAGCAGGATTTAGATTCCCCTTTTTATCGCACAAAGGAGTCCATTCATAAATTTCTCTTTCAGCATGCTGCACCAATGTCAACTTCCTCTCAATTTTTCGATAATTTCATTTTAATAGATCATGGCGTTTATGAATATACTGGTAGCTACTATTGTATCAGAATATTACAATTTTTTCTGAAAAGGAACACACAATCAATCGAAAGTTCAAATTTTCTGCAAATCTTTCATAAGATGATGAAAAGGGAGGAATGGCAATAGCGATTCATTATGATCGGGAAGCTGTAGTCCAATATGCGAAGACTTGGTGGAATTCCTTTAATCCGAATTATCCGGTGTTTACAGTAGATTGTACTAATTTCGTTTCCCAGGCTTTACGGGCAGGGGGAGCGCCGATATCAGGCTATCCAAATCGAAGCCAAGGCTGGTGGATTACAGATGGCTGGAAAGCTGGGGCAAAAGATTTTTATTATCCCAGGGAGACATGGAGCTATAGTTGGGCGGTTGCCCATAGTTTGAGATGGTATTTGGAAAGCGCTAAATCAGGGCTTACGGCAAAGCGGGTTTATTCTCCTTCAGAATTGGAGCCGGGAGATGTTATTTTTTACGATTTCCAAGGAGATGGGGTGATCGACCATAGCGTAATTGTCACAAGCGTATATGACGGAGTCCCTTACGTCCACGCCCATACCGGACCAAGCGCCAATCGCCATTATGACTATTCGGATTCCTATGCATATACGCCGAATATTCAATATTATTTCTTTAAAATTAATGATATTTTCCAGTAAAATTTTCCTTTTGGAAATTTCAAAAGCCCAAGATAATGGATATTTAAATTCTATTTATTTTATGTTATGGTAATTTGGAGATAATAGTAAAATCGTCGAACTTCATTTTAAGGAGAGTTATGTTTGAATGAATGAACAAGCATTAACGGTAAGAGAAGCCATTATTGGAAGACGGTCGATCAAAAAATTCAACGGTCAGCCAGTGGATCGGGCAGATTTGCTGCAAATAATTGATGATGCAGTATGGGCACCGAACCATCAAAATCGAGAACCTTGGCGGCTGATTGTGGCATGCGGCAAAGAACTGCAGCGACTCCATGAATTGTTGCGCAATACGACAATTCCAGAATGGCGAACATTGCCGGAAGAAGAAGTCGAAAAGCGCATGCAAAAATTTACGACACCAGGAGGATATGTTTTTGTCGTTGTTCCGGAAGACCCGCGCCAAAAAGAACGTTTAGAAGATTTTGCAGCAGCTTGTGCGTTGATTCAAAATATGATGCTGCTTGCGTGGGATTATGGAATTGGTTCATGCTGGAAAACACCAGAATTTTTAGACAATCCGACTTTCCGAGAAAAGTTGGGCGTTAAACTTGGTGAGCGCATTGTCGGCATGGTTCAATTCGGCTATTTTGATGAACTTCCAAAAGGAAAAGAGCGAAAAAAATCCGATGAAATTGTCACATTTTTTGGCTCCCATGAAGATGAAAATGAAGAATAATTCGCTTAACCTGCGCCTCCGAATGATTCTGTAAGTCAAAGTTCGGAGGTGCAATTTTTATCATCCAAATGAAGGTGATGCTATTGATTCCAATTATTGAAAAAGGATTGCAGCAGATTTCGCCTGGGGAAAAAATAGTGAAAATTCATTCAGTTTCTGGCGGGGATATCAATCAAGCCTTTTATGTGAAGACCAATGAACAAGAGTATTTTGTTAAGCTGAACCGTCAAATGTGCCTCGGCTTTTTTCAGTTTGAAGAACGAGGGCTTAAAATGATTCAAGCAACCAATACGATTGATGTGCCAAATGTGATAGGATGCTTGGAAGTGGACGGAATTCCAATGCTTTGGTTGGAATGGATTGAAGGGAAGCGGACTCATAAGACAGACGAATTATTAGGTGAACGTCTTGCCGCTATGCATCTAGCCGAAGCAAAAGGATATGGATTCGAAGGAGAAAGTTATATCGGAAGGCTGCCACAACAAAACCGTTTAATGGAAGATTGGGTGGATTATTACCGCGATGTGCGTTTAGGCGGCCAATGGAAGCGAGGCAAAGCTTCCGGCGCCATTGGTCAAGCCCGTGAGAAAAGGCTCGTGAAATTGATGGAAAGGCTGGATGAATGGATACCAAGAAATCCAAAGTCTTGTTTATTGCACGGAGATTTATGGGGCGGAAATTGGATGGTAGGTCCTGGAGGGGTTCCATATTTAATCGATCCAGCTGTACTTTTTGGCGATCATGAAATGGAACTAGCCTTTACGGAACTGTTTGGCGGCTTTTCTCGCAATTTTTATGAAGCCTATCAGTCGGTTTTCCCGCTTTCGCCGGAATACGAAGAGCGAAAAGAGTTGTATCAGCTTTATTATTTATTAGTGCATTTAAATTTGTTTGGGGAATCATATGGCCCATCGGTGGACCGGATATTAAGAAAATATGTAGGATAAAAAGCAACTGCACCTTGCTTGAAAAAGGGTGCAGTTGTTATTTGTGCGCCCGGCATGTACATGAACTATAGGGTGTAAGTCCCGAACCCCGAAGACAGAAGTAGAGGTTAGCCAAGAGCAAGGGTGTCCGTGGTGACATTTTTTATTGAAAAAATGAAAAACAGCCCATGAAATTTCATTCCAAAATTTCATGGGCTGTTTCCATTTTAGAGGGGGTTTTGTCCCAGCCTCTTTTTTAGATTTGTCCAAACCTCTTTTATTTGTTTAAGGGGGTTTTTGTTTGTCTTGAGGGGATGCTGCTTTATTTTGTGTTTGATACATTAATTTAGTGCGAATGCTTCTTCAATTGGTGTGGATACTACCTCGATTGGTGCGTTTGCTACTCCATTTGGTGCGTTTGCTCCTTCAATTCGTGCGGATACTACCCCAATTGGAGCTTTACATAGCATATTTTTCTATAGATTAAAATAGTGTATAAAGAGTGGGACGAGGTATTGCAACCCAAAACGCCGATAGAACGTTTTTAAGGTGATAGACATTTGGAAAGGTATCGTGTATTGTAAATTGAGTGAAAAAAGTGTAAGGGGATAAATGGTTTATGGAATTTATTGAATTGTTAAAAGCAATCATCCTTGGCTTTGTGGAGGGGATGACGGAATTTGCTCCTGTTTCCTCTACGGGCCATATGATTATCGTGGATGACTTATGGCTAAAGACGACGGAATTTTTAGGACAGGGCTCTGCCAATACATTTAAAATCGTTATTCAGCTCGGTTCGATTTTGGCGGTCGTTGTCGTTATGTGGAAACGGATGTTGAGCCTTGTCGGATTATACAAAATCGACGGACAAGAATATTCAAAGCGTTTTAATTTACTGCATGTCATTGTAGGGATTATTCCGGCTGGTGTGGTCGGTGTGTTGTTTGAGGATTTTATTGATGAACATTTATTCACAACAGAAACGGTGATTATAGGGTTAGTTATCGGAGCCCTTTGGATGATGATGGCCGATAAAATGGGTCCAAAGCGCCCAACGGTTACTTCTTTAGACAAATTAACTTATAGTAAAGCTTTTAAAATCGGTCTAGTACAATGTCTTTCCTTATGGCCAGGGTTTTCCCGTTCCGGTGCGACGATTGCTGGAGGGGTAATGATGGGGCTAGATCATAAAACAGCCTCTGATTTTACGTTTATCATGGCTGTTCCAATTATGGCAGGGGCAAGCGGATTGTCTTTAGTGAAAAACTGGGATCAAATCAATCCTGACCATTTTTGGTTTTACGTGGCTGGATTTATCAGCGCCTTTGTCTTTGCCTTAATTGCCATTAAATTCTTCTTAAAATTAATTTCCCGCATCAAATTAGTGCCGTTTGCGATTTATCGTTTAGTGCTAGCAGCCGTTTTAATCATTGTGTTATTTATCATGTAATAAAAAATCCTTTCTCGAAAACGGGAAAGGATTTTTTTGCTTATTAATCATTAAATAAATTAAATAAACCACCGATGCCGCCTTCACCTACATCTTTGCCTCCGCCGCCTTGGGAAACAGGAGCAGCTGCGAATACGCGGCTAGCAAGTCTTGAGAATGGCAATGATTGAATCCATACCGTACCAGGACCGCGCAATGTAGCAAAGAAAATTCCTTCGCCGCCAAAGAGCGCAGTTTTAATGCCGCCGACTGTTTCAATGCTGTAATCTACTTGGGAAGTCATAGCAACAAAGCATCCCGTATCTATTCGAATTATTTCACCTGGCTGCAAATCGATTTTATGAATGGCGCCTCCTGCATGAATAAATGCCATGCCGTCGCCTTCAAGTTTTTGCATGATAAATCCTTCTCCGCCGAAGAATCCAGCAGAAATTTTCCGTTGAAATTCAATGCCAACAGAAACTCCTTTTGCTGCAGCTAAAAAGGCATCCTTTTGACAGATTACTTTCCCGTTTAATTGGCTTAAATCCATTGGAATGATTTTTCCTGGATATGGGGCGGCGAAATAAACGCGTTTTTTGCCCATGCCCACATTAGTGAATGTTGTCATAAATAAACTTTCGCCCGTTAGAAGACGTTTTCCGGCCCCCATTAATTTTCCCATCAGGCCTCCGCTGCTTTTAGAAGACCCATCGCCAAAAATCGTTTCCATCTTAATGCCGTCATCCATCATCATCAAGTTTCCTGCTTCTGCGATGACCGTTTCATTCGGATCCAGTTCAACTTCAACATATTGCATATCATCGCCATACACTTTGTAGTCAATTTCATGATTACGCATGTCATTACCTCCTTTTGCATTTACTTAATATATACGCTATTTGAATACGTATTCCCTTGTTAAAAAGTTTCAATAAACAATGAATACCCAAGAATTATCGAGAAAAAAGGGAATTGTCGAGAAAATGTTGAATAAATAATATAAAATTGAAAATGAGGAGGGTGTTATGAATTTAAAAAACTATATCAATGGTCGATGGATGGATCGGGATTTAGAAACGGCTGCAGTAATTAATCCAGCAACTGGGGAAGAATTGGCAAAAGTTCCTCTTTCAACAAAACAAGAAGTGGATGAAGCGGTGCGTTCAGCAAAACAGGCGCAAAAAACATGGGCACTCATTCCAGCTCCAAAACGGGCTGAATATTTATATGAAATAGGTTATAGATTGAAAGAAAAGAAAGATGCTCTGGCGGAGATTCTTACAAAAGAAATGGGCAAAGTGCTTGAAGAAGCCCGAGGTGAAGTGCAGGAAGGCATCGACATGGCCTTTTATATGGCAGGGGAAGGCAGGCGTTTATTTGGGGAGACAACTCCTTCTGAATTGCCAAATAAATTTGCTATGAGCGTAAGAAGCCCTGTTGGTGTTGTCGGGATTATCACACCCTGGAATTTTCCGCTCGCCATAGCAACGTGGAAATCTTTTCCTGCTATTGTTGCCGGAAATGCGGTCGTATGGAAACCTTCCGTTGAAACTCCGCTAATGGCAAACGAGTTAGGAAAAATTATAGAAGAAGTCGGTTTGCCAGAAGGGGTATTCAACATAGTGTTTGGTGCAGGTTCAACAGTTGGTACGGCGCTTATTGAACACCCTGATGTAAAAGTAATTTCTTTCACAGGTTCCAATGAGACAGGACGCAAAGTGGCGGAACTGGGCGGCCGTCATTTAAAAAAGGTCTCTCTTGAGATGGGAGGAAAAAATGCCGTCATCGTCATGGATGATGCAGATTTAAATTTGGCAGTGGAAGGAATTATTTGGAGCGCCTTTGGAACAGCAGGGCAAAGATGTACTGCTTGCAGCCGGGTAATTGTGCATAAAGATGTGAAAAATGAATTGGAAGAGAAGCTCGTAGCTAAAACTCGAAAGTTAACGATTGGCAACGGACTCGATCCAAATGTGAAAGTGGGGCCTGTGATTAACAAAGCGGCATTAGAAAAAATTCATCATTATGTACAGATTGGCAAAAAGGAAGGAGCGAGGCTGCTCATTGGCGGGGAAACTTTGACAGCGTCGCCCTATAATCAAGGATATTACTTTGAACCAACAATTTTTACAGATGTGAAGCCCGATATGACCATTGCCCAGGAGGAGATTTTTGGACCGGTGCTCAGCATCATCGAAGTCAGCAGCTTGGAAGAAGCCATTGAAGTGAATAATAGTGTGAAGTTTGGTTTATCCAGTTCCATTTATTCACAAGATGTAAATAAAATTTTCCAAGCCCAGCGAGATTTAGATACGGGGATTGTATATGTCAATGCTGGAACAATCGGTGCAGAAATCCATTTGCCATTTGGTGGAACAAAGGGGACTGGTAATGGTCACCGCGATTCCGGCCAAGCCGCATTAGATGTCTTTACCGAATGGAAAAGCATTTATGTGGATTACAGCGGCAAGTTGCAACGGGCTCAAATTGATACAGAAAAATAAAAAGAAAAGGGGATGTGTGGAATGAAGGTAGTAGTATTAGGTGCAGGATTAATGGGGAGAGAAGTAGCGCGAGATTTAAATGCAAGCGAAAAAGTGGAAAAAGTATATTTGGCAGATTTAGATCTTGCGGTAGTGAATGAATTTATTCAATCAGCAAATTTACAAAAAACAGAAGCCGTTCAATTGAATGCAGAAAATGAAGAGGAATTGCGCGAAGTAATTGCTAAAGGGGATGTATGCGTAAATGCGCTCTTTTATGCATTTAATGAACGAGTAGCGAAAGCGGCCATTGATGTAGGAGTTCATAGCGTTGATTTAGGCGGACATATTGGAGATATTACGGAAAACGTCTTAAAATTGGATGAACAAGCAAAAGCAAAAAATGTAACGATTATTCCGGATTTAGGTTTAGCACCGGGAATGATTAATATTTTAGTAGGATATGGTGCATCGAAGTTGGATAAGGTAAAGTCCATCCAGCTGTTTGTGGGCGGAATTCCAGTAAAACCGGAACCTCCTTTAAATTATACAAGGGTGTTTTCTTTAGAAGGGGTAATTGATCATTATACGGAGCCTGCAAAAATTATCCGTGACGGCAAACTGGTGGAAGTAGAGTCGCTTACAGGAATAGAGCCAATTTACTTTAACGAATTCGGCACATTGGAAGCATTCTATACATCTGGAGGAACTTCTACCCTATATAAAACTTTTCCGAATGTAAAAACACTGGAATATAAAACAGTCCGTTATAAAGGCCATGCAGAAAAATTCCAGCTTATGAAGGAACTAGGCTTCTTTGACCGAGATAATTTTGTAGAGGTAAACGGCGTTCAAGTAAAAGTGCGGGATGTTGTTCGAGAAGCGTTGAAGAAAAAATTATATTTAGGAAAAAAACAAGATGCCGTTGTGCTTCGAGCTATCATCGTCGGCGAAAAATCTGGCGAACAAGTGACTTATGAATATGAAATGATTTTAAAACGGGATGAAGATTCAGATGTAACAGCCATGGGTACAGTTACAGCAGGTACCATTGCCTCTGTTGCCATTATGATCGGGGAAGGAACGATTTCAAAACGGGGTGTATTCCCGCCAGAAACGATTGTTCCTGGAAAAGAATATATTGAAAAAATGAATAAACGCGGTGTAATAATTAAAGAAATTTCCCATCGTTCATCCATTGTGAAATGGTAGGAGGGAGATGCCAAAAAAAGGGGGCGTCTGAAAAGTCATTTCAAGACGCCCCCTTTGCGGCTTTAGCTAGAGTTTTTGCCGCAGATAAATTGCGACGAGGAGGCGCGTTTTGTAACCACCGCAGGGAAAGTTTTTAAGAGAATATTCCTATAAGAAGTAAGGCTGTTTCCGAAAGTGTTCTACTTTCTGGACAGCCCCGAAAATTTTTATACTAATTTGTTTCTGTCAATAATTCGCTTACGGTTACACATTCGTAGCCTTGCTCTTGCAAATAGGCCAATACACTATCAAGTCCATCTGCTGTGGACTGGTGAATATCGTGCATTAAGATAATGGCCCCATCATGTAAATTGGCTTGCACGAAAGGCAATATCTTGTTTGAATCACGGTATTTCCAGTCGTACGTATCAATCGTCCATAAAACTACTGGAATATCCACAAGGCTTTTAACGGTTTGATTGGAAGCACCATAAGGCGGTCTAAACACAGTCGGGTATTCTCCTGTTACATCATAAATAATTTGACTTGTGTGATCTACTTGCCAAATAACTTGTGAAGTTGATTGTTTTGTTAAGACAGGATGGTTGTATGTATGGTTGCCAATTTCATGGCCGCGATTTAACACTTCATTTGCAATGTTTTTATTTTTTTCTACTTGTTTTCCAAGCATGAAGAATGTAGCCTTTGCACCGTACTTATCTAAAGTATCTAATATTTGCATTGTCACTTTAGAATGAGGACCATCATCAAAAGTCAAAGCGACTTTCTTTTTCGGTGAAAGAATGGTTACGGCGCTTGTTTCATTGCTTTGGAAATCGGATGCAAGAATCGGATTCAAGAAAGAAATAGGAACACTGATTTTTGCAGCACCAGCATCTTCTAGAGCAAGTTCTCCTTGGTTAAAATAAAATATAATCGAGTCATTTGCCGCTGCAAAACGATTGAAATGCTCCCAGTTTGGAGATAGAACTTCATCTAGTTTTTCATTAATTACCTGATTTCCATAAACTTTCTTAAGTTCGGAACTTAAATAGCGGGCAAGCAAGTTCAAATGTCCGATATTATGGCTGAATAAAGTATTTGATTCAATAATTTCTCCATTATCTTTATTGAAGACGATGGTTTTAAATGTTTCTTTATAGGAAACTTTATTATATGATAATTGTTTCTTTAACACGACGGAATAATATTTATCTTTAAACTCATAGATTTCCGTTGTAATGGTTAAATCGCCAATGGATTTGATTTTGCTCTCTTTAATTTTTTGATTTAAGGTTTTTGTGTAAACTTGTTTTGCGTCTTTTATGTATTGGTTGATTTGATCATTCACTTGATCAAAAGAAGTTTTTGGATATTCTAAAGAATATGGTATGAAATGGTTAACGGATGATTCCGAAATGATTCGAATTTTAGGGAATTGTGACTCTTTTTCTTCAATAAGAGAGGAAATATCTGATGGATATTCCGTTGTTGTTGCAGAAACGGTTGGTTTCTGAAATTTAAACTGGTCGGTAATCGAAATAGTAATAATAATTGTCGTTAAAGTGATGATGGAACCAATCAAGAAAAAGTCAATCCATGCACCACGTCTTGACTTGCGGCGGCGTTTCATCTTTGGTAGCTCTCCTCTCAGTAGACATCCTAAAATGATGAAATATAATAAGAAACTTGAGATTTGCCTTTCGGTTCGTTATGATGGCAAGGAAGAAAGGGAGAATTTAAACAATGGGTTATGAAAAGAACGAAAAGAACGATGACTTGGCGCTAGATTGTTTATTACTCGCAGGACAAATTATGATGGAAAGCGGTGCTGAAACTTATAGAGTTGAGGATACAATGCTCAGAATGGCTCGCTCCCAAAACTTAGATGCCCAAAGTTATGTAACGCCAACGGGGATCATTCTTTCCCTTGGTGAACAACAAAAAACGAAAATTATATCGATTTCAAACCGCATTACCGATTTGCATAAAATTGCGAAAGTTAATAATGTTTCTAGAAAACTTACACTTAAAATAATAACATTAGAAGAGGCCTATGACGAGTTAAGTTTGATTCAAAAAACGAATTATTTTTTACCAATTTGGTTGCAGATTCTTATGTCTGCAGTTTCTAGTGCATGCTTCATGATTCTGTTTAGAGGGGCATGGTTTGATATGCCTGCTGCCTTTTTGGCCGGTGGAGCAGGGTACCTAGCATTGCTATTAATTCAGCACTTATCCAAAGTAAAATTTTTCTCGGAATTCTTTGCTTCCTTTGTGGCCGCACTTGTAGCGTATGTGGCAGTTCGATTTGGATATGGGAACGAGCTCGATAAAATTATTATCAGTGGAGTGATGCCGCTTGTACCGGGGATTTTAATTACAAATGCAGTTCGGGATTTAATGGCAGGGCATTTAACGGCAGGCATTGCGAAAGGTACGGAAGCGTTTTTAACAGCTTTTGCCATTGGTTCAGGAGTAGCGGTGGTCGTGGCATTTCATTGAGGAGTAATAGGATATGGAATATTTGATTCAACTTTTTTTCAGTTTTCTTGCAACTGCAAGTCTTTGCGTTATTTTCAATGCACCGGTGAAAGCTATTCCTTATTGCGGCTTAGTCGGTGCGGTTGGATGGATGATTTATTATATTGCTTTAGAATCCCAATTAACGGAAGTCATCGCTTCCTTTTTAGGGGCTTTTGTGGTGGCTGTTTGTGCTCAAATGTATGCCAGAAGACTAAAGACGCCGATGATTGTATTTATCGTTTCAGGGATTATCCCGCTTGTGCCTGGAGGTCTGGCGTACAATACGATGCGTTATTTTGTCGAGCAAAATTATATGCTAGGGCTTGAGACAGGCATTCGGGCGTTTTTAATTTCAGGAGCTATTGCCATGGGAATTGTGTTTTCTGAAGTGATTTTTCAATTGTCCTTAAAATTTATGAAGAAAAGTCTTACTTCCATGCAATCGTTTATAAGAAATAAAAGACGGCAATAAAACATTAGAAAAAGGCTACTCAAGGGGTTTTAGAGTAGCCTTTTTTCGTTAGTTGGTTAAAAGTTTCGATATTTTATCTGCTGTGACCGGTTTGCTGATTAAGTAACCTTGAATCGCGTCGCAATTATATTGCTCTAATAATTGTTTTTGTTCTTCCGTTTCAACCCCTTCTGCAAGCACCGTCAAGTTCATGGATTTTCCAAAATGGACAATGCCGTTGATTAAACGCTGCGTTTTTTCTGATTTTGTAAGGGATTGAATATACATTTGATCAATTTTTAGAATTTGAATTGGCAAGAGTTGCATGTATCGGAAGGAGGCATATCCTGTTCCGAAGTCGTCTAGTACAAAGGTGATGCCTTGCTCTTCCAATGTACGCATTTGTTGAATGATGGATGTTTCCGCTTCTGCCTCTAACGCGAATTTCTCAGTAATTTCCAATTGAATAAGATGAGCTGGGCAGCCGGTTTTCACCAATGTATCTAAGATGAATTTCGCCATGTTTTTATCTCTAAATTCCCGTACGGACATATTAATGCCCACTTTTAATTCAAGGCCTTGACGAAGCCATTCAGCTGCCTGTTTGCAAGCTTCTTCAATCATAAAAGACCCGATATTGTTGATTAACCCTGATTCTTCTGCTATTGGAATTAATTCGTCCGGGTTCACAACGCCGATTTCCTCATCTTCCCATCTGACGAAAGCTTCAACTGCATAAATTTTTCCGGTTTTTAAATCAACTTGCGGTTGATACAATACTTTTAAATTCCGTTGGTCTAGGGCAAGAAGCAAACGTTTTTCGATCATGGATTTGCGGTTTAATTTTTTATGCGTAGATTCAGAAAGAGATAAAATATTATCTCCGCCTGCTTGGCGAACTTCAGATATGATTAAAAGGGAAGCGTTCATTAATTGGGTAAAGTTAGATTGATCTTGCGGTGAACGGGTGATTCCGCCGCTTACGGTAATTGGCATTGCACGGTGTCCAATATAAATCGGGTTTTGTTTTAAATATGATAAAAATTCTTGAATAAACCACTCTCCAAGAGGTGTAATCACCACAAAATCACTTTCATTTACACGGGCAAGTACGCTATCTTGGAAATATATTTTTAAGCGTTTTGTAAATTCTAAGATGAAGTTATTTTCCACTTCCATATTATGCAGTTCTTTGAGTGTGTAGAATTTGTCAATGCTTAAGTAAACAAAATAAAAATTTTGTTTTTCTTCAATCATTTCTTTTACAATGCTTTCTAAACGGTGTACATTCATTAAACCTGTTTCGGCATCAATGTATGCGATTTTTTCCAGCTTTTGTTGCATTTCTTTTTCATTTGTAATATCTTGCTCAATTAAAAAGTAATGAAAATCATCTTCATTTGGGGATGAAGTAGGAATGGCTGTTAAATGAACCCAATAGGTTTCGCCGGTTTTTTTCTTTTTTTGCACATCCCCTTTCCATATTTTACCTTTTGAAATAGTGTTCCAAATTGTATCAGCAATTTGCTGGCTTTCTTCATCTTCAGGAAAAAGTTGCCAAAAGCTTTTTCTTAATACCCGTTTTGGCGTCCATTTGCTTGTTTTTAAAAACAATGGATTGCAGCTAATAATGAATCCTTCATGGTCTAAAGTTACGGTCATAAAGGTTGAAAGCAGACCATTTTTCAAATCTAGCAATTCCTGTTCCGTTTCGCCAATAGTAAAAAAATCTTCCTGTGGCAAGCAATAAAAAATAATTGAATGCTCATTATTGATTAAACATGGAATAATAATGAAGTTCGCTTTGCTGAGCGTTTCATTTTTGTGAATTAATTGTATATTATTGATTCGAATGTATTCCTGAGCATTCAATATGCGTTGCCACTCATTTTCAGTTAAAGTAGAAAATAATTGATCCTTTAAGGAATCGGTGCTCTGAAAGTCTTGTTTTGTATATCCAAAATATTGTTCGCATGCTGGGTTCCAAATTATTACTTGTCCATTTTGATTTAATGCAAAGGTAGGGAAAGGAGTTTTTATCAGCATATTTTCTTCACAGCTTTGTGTTAGGTTAACATTCATTACAATTCCTGCTCCTTGCATATCGTTATTTTATACCATTAAATTATTATAAATAATTTTAAGGAAATCGTCACTATAGTAAGTCAATCATTTTTATAAAAAAATCATTAATATTACTTTAGTATCATATTGGTGTTAAAATGTAGTATTTTAAACCTTGGAATTATTGAAAAGGAAGTAAAAAGATGAAACATTTCAAAGGAATCATATTGATTGTCACCGGTGCCATGCTTTGGGGAACAACAGGGCCATTAACAGAGTGGGTGTTGAAACATTCAGGCATGACGGTGAATTTTTTACTGACCGTTCGTTTGCTTGTTGCAGGAATCGCCATTTTAGGATTTTTGCAGCTGACAAAGAAACCGGTTTTGGAAGTGTGGAAATCGAAATGTTGGGGTAGGCAATTATTGATATACAGTATTGCTGGAATGCTTGGGCTTCAGTATTCGTTTACCAGAACGATTCAAGAGAGCAATGCGGTCTTTGCCACACTGCTCCAGTTTTTAGGACCAATTTTCATTGTTGCGTATACTTCTATTAAAGTACGAATGTGGCCGCCAAAGTATCAAGTCATCGGGATTATTGGAACACTGGTCGGGTTATTTTTCTTATTAACGAATGTTCAGTTTGATGAGCTGCTAGTCAGTAAAGAGGCGTTATTTTGGGGGCTGATTTTAGGATTTACTTTTGCCATTTATACTTTATATCCTGTTCATTTGATGAGTGAATGGGGAGTTTTGCTTATCGTGGGATGGGGTATGTTGATTGGCGGTATCGTTTTAGGAATGGGAACGTTTATCTGGCAAAGCGATGAATGGATATTGCTTGCAGATATGAAGATTTTTCTGATCATGGCATCAATTGTTTTCTTTAGTACGATTGCATTTGTTTTGTTTTTGAGCAGCATGAAATACATCCGTCCTGTGTTGACAAGTATTTTATCAACAATGGAGCCATTGACGGCTATGGTCATTTCTGTCGTTGCCTTTTCAACCTCTTTTGGTTTTTGGCAAGTCATTGGAATTTTTCTTATGTTAACATGCGTCACATGGATTTCTGTGGCCAGCGAGAAAGCAGAAAAATACGATCAAACAGATTCGTAGAGTCTCTCAGATTGGGGTGGGTTTGTGAAAGTCGTGTTAAGTTATGTAAAGCCATATAAATGGTATGCCATATGCGCACTTGTCCTTATGTTGGTGGAACTGGCTGCTGAATTGGTACAGCCGTTAATCATTTCAAAGATTATTGACGATGGAATTATATTAAAAGATTTGCATGTTATTTCTTTATGGGGAGGCCTATTGATCGGGATTTCGCTCATCGCCTTTGCGAGCGGGATTTTCAATACATATTATTCGGCTCATGTAGCCCAAAGTTTTGCTTTTGATTTAAGAAACGCTCTATTTAGCAAAATTCAATCCTTTTCCATGGCGATTTATCTAAAATATCCGACATCCAGTTTAATAACGAGGTTGACCAGTGATGTGCAGCAAGTTCAAAGTGTTTTATTTATGAGTTTACGCATTATGCTTCGCGCGCCGTTATCAGTTGTCTTGAGCTTAATGATGGCGTTTTTTGTTAATGCCGAGATGGCGTTGATGTTAATGATCGGAACGCCCATTTTAGCCATCTTTTTATATGTGATTGTGAAAAAAGGAAGCTTTCTTTTTAGTGAAGTGCAGCGGCGCATGGACAAGCTGAACCGGGCATTGCAGGAGAGCTTGCAGGCCATTTACTTAGTGAAGGCTTTTATGAGAAATCATTACGAAATGAAAAAATTTCATCAGGTGGCTGAAGATTTGAAAGTGGACACGATGAAAGCTTTAAGAACGATGGAACTGATGATGCCCTTAATGGCTTTCGTGCTGAATGTGAGCTTGCTTTTTGCTATTTGGTATGGGGCGAAGGAAATCAGCATGAATCGCGCACAAGTCGGGGAAATGGTGGCAGTGGTGAACTATGCCTTGCGGATTACGGGATACTTCGGCATGTTTGCCTTTATTTTAAACAGTTTTTCCCGTGCGAAAGCTTCCAGTGAGCGGATGGCGGAAATTTTAATTATGGAAGAGGGGATGGAAAAGGCGGATGGACTAAAAGAAGAAAAGGTTTCAGCCGAGATTGGTGCAATTAGTTTTAAAGAGGTATCCTTCATCTATCCAAATACTAAAAAGCCCGTTCTACAAGACATTACCTTTGACGTGAAAAAAGGTGAAAAATTGGCGATTATGGGGGCGACAGGTTCAGGAAAATCGACATTGCTCAGCCTAATTCCCCGTTTTTTTGAGCCGACGAAGGGTGAGATTTTAGTCGACGGCAAGGATATTAAAGAATGGCCGTTGAAGAAATTGCGCAGCATGATTGGCTATGTACCACAAAAATCGCTGCTCTTTACCGGAACCATTGAAGACAATGTGAAATGGGGGAAACGGGAGGCGGCGTTTGATGAAGTGGTGGCTGCCGCAAAGAGGTCGCAAATTCATGAGACCATTTCCGCTTTTCCAGAAGGATATGACACCATGGTAGGGCAGAAGGGCGTCAACTTATCTGGCGGTCAAAAGCAGCGGTTGTCCATTGCGAGAGCACTGATTCGAAAACCGCAAATTTTAATACTGGATGATAGTACAAGTGCGTTGGATGTTAAAACGGAGGCGGCGCTATGGGAAGCCCTCAAAGGTACGAAGGCGACAATGCTTGTTGTAACGCAGAAAATCCATACAGCGAAAGGGGCCGATCGCATTTTATTGTTGGATGAAGGAAAGATCAGCGCAATCGGAACCCATGAAGAATTAATGCAATCAAGCGAACTTTATCAGCAAATTGCCCACTCCCAAGAGGAACAGGTAGGTGATGAATGATGGGAACGATGAAAAAACCTTTTGGCTATGAGCCGGTTTTGACAAAGGAAGATTTAAAACAATCTCGCAAAAAGAAGGGTCCGCGTGCAAACGATTGGAAGAAAACCCTTCTTCGCATTTGGAAACTTGTAGATGAACAAAGGGGATTATTAATTGTTGTTTTCATCATGGTCATTATCAGTTCCCTTTTAGGGTTGCTGGGCCCTTATTTAATTGGCTATATGATTGATAAATTCGTCATCCCGAAAGAATTTCAAGGCATCCTTCCAGTCATTCTGCTGCTCATTGGCATTTACGCTGCCTATGCAGTGACATTGTTTATGCAAAACTATTGGATGGTTGGCATTGCCCAAAACACCGTGTACAAAATGAGAGCAGGCGCCTTCAATCATTTGCTGAAGCTTCCGGTGTCCTATTTTGCTAAAAGGCAGCATGGACAAATAATGAGCCGCATAACGAATGACATTGAAACGGTGAGCACGACATTGAACTCTTCGTTTATTCAAGTGTTTTCAAGCATCTTAACCTTTGTAGGCACCATCATTGTCATGCTTTATTTAAGTCCGATTTTGACGCTCATTACCATGATTGTTATTCCGCTGATGTTCTTTGCTATGCGATGGATTACGAAAAGAACAGGGAAACTTTTTAAAGAACAGCAAGCGGCGCTGGGCGATTTAAACGGCATGATTGAAGAGACGATTTCTGGGCAAACCATTGTGAAAGCTTTTTCTCAGGAAGAAGATGTGAAGCAGGAATTTTATGAAAAAAGCAAACGATTGAAAAATGTCGGGTTTTGGGCGCTCGTATATTCCGGCTATATTCCTAAAGTCTTTAACTTCCTGAATAATATCAGTTTTGCGATTATCGCTGGAATTGGCGGGATTTTCGCCTATCATGGATGGGTGACCATTGGAACCATTGTCATTTTTACAGAATATGCCCGTCAATTTACCCGCCCGTTAAATGAATTGGCAAACCAAATCAATACGGTATTGTCTGCCATAGCAGGGGCGGAACGGGTATTTTCCATTATGGATGAGAAAGTGGAAGATGACGGAGGGAATCTTCCCGAAAATTATCGAATTCGCGGAGAGGTAGAATTTCGACAAGTCTCTTTTCAATATGACAAATCCGACACTCTGCAAAATTTGAATTTTCATGTCACTCCAGGTCAAACGGTGGCGTTCGTTGGTCCAACCGGTGCCGGCAAAACGACAACGATGATGTTAATTGCCCGTCTTTATGATGCAACAAGCGGCGAAATATTGATTGATGGACATAATATTCGGGAATTTAAGCGTTCCACCCTTAGACGTCAAATGGCATTTGTGCTGCAAGATCCGTTTTTATTTGAAGCCACAGTCCGTGAAAACATCCGCTATGGAAGACTGGATGCAACGGATGAAGAAGTGGTGGAAGCGGCGAAAAAAGCCAATGCTCATGATTTCATTATGAAGTTGTCAAAAGGCTATGACACGGTGTTAAAAGCGGATGGTAGTGAAATTTCGCAAGGTCAAAAACAATTGTTATCGATTGCAAGAGCATTTTTAGCAAATCCTGCAATTTTGTTATTGGATGAAGCGACAAGTAGCATCGACACAGTGACGGAAAAGAAAATCCAAGAAGCCTTGGAAGAGCTGATGAAAGGACGCACAAGCTTCGTCATTGCCCATCGGTTGAACACGGTCCGTCATGCAGATATGGTGTTCGTCATGAGGGAAGGAAAAATAGCGGAGGCCGGCTCACAACAGGAGTTGATCGAAAAGAACGGGATTTATGCCAATATGCTAAAACAATCAAAGGGGGCTGTCTCTTAAATGAGGCAGCTTTCTTATTATTGGGAAAGGGTGGAAGGGGAAAACCAGTGAATCACGTAATTTATGGGAATGTGGCTATGCTTATTGCAGTGTGCGGGTGCTTTGTCTAAAATGTTTAAAGGATGATGAAATAGAACGGAGCACTTTATGATGAACATTGCTTTTATGACTGCCTCGTTGCCGATTGATGAAGAAACCTTTCAAGAAATAAAAAGTTTGTCCGGATTCGGAATGGAAATTGACCATTTGGATTATTCCTATGCATTAAATTTATCTGTATTAAATAAACCCTTCAGCAAGGGCTTTTGTATCTTGGCATATGATGAAGTCACCAATCATTTGGTCGGCGTCATTACAGCGGTGGACAAGATTGGCCTGGATACTTATGAATGGTCAATGCTTGTGGATCCAATGTACAGAAAAACGGGTATAGAGGATGCATTGCTCAGCTTGTTATCGAAAGCGTTTAAAGACAGACAAGCGGTTGGCGAACTGGTGGCGCTGAATGAAAAAGACTTGTATGCAAGAAAGATCATCGAAAACTACGGATATACATACAGCTTTTCGGAAGCGACTTTTGAAGCGGCGGCGGAAGAAACGGAGATGAATCATTCCGTACACATAAGACCCTATAATGAGTCGACCGACTTGGAGCCGCTCATTGAAATTTTCAGGGAAACTTTTGGGGATCTACGGGATGAAACAGTTGAATTGATTGAAATGAATACGAGTGTCCCGGGAAGAGTCATTTGGGTTGCGGAGTTGGATGGAGAAGTGGTTGGAACATTAACGACAGCAAAAGATGGAATGAGCCAATGGATCACTTCTTTGGCGGTTCATCCACGTCATCAGCGGAAAGGGGTTGCGACCGCTTTATTAGGATGGGCGAAAGATTTTGCGTATCAGAGCGGGGAACAACAGGTTCTGCTCGAAGTGGAAATGGAGAATGAAGAAGCATTATCGGTGTATTTAAAGGCAGGTTTTCAAAAACGGCTGCAAATTGATTTTTATGCTTATGGGTGAATCGCAAGTCCACTAAGAAAGTGGGCTTCTTTTCATGCCGGATTAATGGATTTTTTCCACTGTGGGAGCGAAGGATCTGCAGAATTTGTTATAATGGTTTCTGAATTGGAATAGCAACATTTTCTGAAAAGGATGAAATCATTTATGGAAAAGGAAAAAGAGATCTCGTCATTAAAACTGATGTGGCAAATGACCCGCCCGCATACATTGACGGCCACTTTTGCACCGGTCATTTTGGGGACGGTCATGGCACTTTATGATGCGAAGATTGATTGGTTGCTGTTTTTGGCGATGATGGTTGCATGTCTCTGCCTCCAAATCGCAACCAATTTATTTAACGAATATTACGATTTCAAACGTGGTCTCGATACGGAAGAATCGGTGGGGATTGGTGGAGGAATCGTCCGCCATGGCTTGAAGCCGAAAAATGTATTGATGGTAGCGATTCTTTTATATGTGCTGGCTGCTATCATCGGTGTATACATTTGCGCCAATTCCAGCTGGTGGCTGGTAGCAATTGGTGCATTTGGCATGGCGGTAGGATATTTATATACGGGTGGCCCGCTGCCAATCGCTTATACCCCATTTGGAGAACTGTTTGCGGGGGCGTTGATGGGAACCGCATTCGTATTGATCGCGTATTTTATTCAAACCGGGGAAATTACGTCTCTTGCTTTTCTTCTTTCCATTCCATCAGGGATATTAGTCGGCGGGATCAATATGTCGAACAACATTCGGGATATTGAGGAAGATAAGCGGGGCGGCAGAAAAACGCTGGCCATTTTAATCGGACGGAAAAATGCGGTGCGGTTATTGGCGTTCGCCTTTGTCATCTCCTATCTTTGGATTATCGGATTAGTGGCGGCTGGAAGCATCAGCCCTTGGGCATTGGTGGTGTTCTTAAGTGTGAAAAAACCGGTGGATGCTATCAAAGGTTTCCAAAAAGGTGAGAAGGAACCGCAATTTATGAAAGTGGCCATGAAATCCACAGCCATGACGAATACGATTTTTTGCTTCTTATTATCGGCTGGATTGTTGGTCGGATATATCTTTTAATAGGATCGCTTCCTTTTGGGAGGCGGTTTTTTTTATTAATAATTTTTTTGGTAGTATTTCTAATAAATAAGGTTGGAACCTGGTTTTTATGTTTTCTTTTTTTAAAATTCTTAAATTCAAAATCATATTAATATATTGACAAAATAAACATAGGTGGGTAGTATCTAAATTATCAAATTCCTAATTACTTTATAATATTAATAGGATAAAGCGTTTTTCGTTCAGATATGGTCGACGCTTTAGTTTTATTTTATTCCAAAATCCTAGTAAAACAATAAAAATAAAATGATATATTATTTTAATAATTTTTAATCAGGTTTTCTTCATCCTGGTTCAAAAGAGGGAGCTTTATGATCGAAATTCAGAATGTAACAAAGGAATATGATACAAAGAATGGCACTGTTGTTGGGGTGGACAATGTATCTTTGACCATACGGGAAGGAGAAATTTTCGGGATCGTCGGTTATTCAGGGGCAGGGAAAAGTTCCTTGCTCCGGTGCATCAATCTGCTGGAACGTCCAACAAAGGGAACGATTAAGGTGGATGGGGTGGATTTGACGAAATTAAAAGGAGAATCATTGCGTCGGGCAAGACTTAAAATTGGCATGATTTTTCAACATTTCTACCTCATCAGCCAAAAAACCGTTTTTGAAAATGTCGCTTTCGCTTTAAAAGCGGCAAAGGTTCCGAAAGATCAAATCAAACCGAGAGTGGAAGAACTGCTGGAAATGGTGGGGTTATCTGATAAAAAGGATGTTTATCCTGCGCAACTCAGTGGCGGCCAAAAACAAAGGGTGGCCATCGCCCGGGCTCTTGCCAATAATCCAAAGGTACTGTTATGTGATGAGGCCACTTCTGCCCTCGATCCTAAGACAACCAAATCCATTTTAAAATTGTTGAAAAAAATCAATAAAGAATTGAACATTACAATCGTTTTGATCACCCATGAAATGGACGTCGTAAAAGAAATTTGCGATCGGATGGCGGTCATGGAGAAGGGAAGAATCATTGAAGAGGGCCGCGTTTATGATATTTTCGCAAGTCCGAAAGAGCAACTCACAAAAGAGTTTATCTCCAGCGTTATTTCTTATGATATTCCAGAAGCCATTCTTCTAGAATGCACCGGAACGATCGTGAAAGTGACTTTCAAAGGGAAAGTGGCTGGAGAGGGTGTCATTTCGGATACGCTAAAAGTACACCAAGTAGACGGCAACTTCCTACATGGATCCATTGAATATATTCAAGATGAACCACTGGGCATTTTTATAATGGAGTTAAAAGGGGAAAAACAGGAAATTGAAAAAGCCTTAAGATATATCGAAAACCGTGCCGCTCAAGTGGAGGTGATCAATTATGGAATTTGATATTAATCATCTAATCGAGCTGATTCCGGAAATCAATACCGCTTTTTTTCAAACCATCTATATGATTTCCATCTCATTAATTGTAGCTGTAGTGATCGGGTTGCCTATCGGGGTGATTCTTTACATCACGGATAAAGGTTTGTTTATGGAGAATGGGATTATACATAACATTTTAGGTTTTATTGTGAATTTGATCCGTTCGATTCCTTTCCTCATTTTGCTTGTCGCGTTAATTCCATTTACTAATTTTCTTGTTGGGACAACGATTGGACCAACGGCAGCAAGCGTTTCATTATCGGTGGCGGCCATTCCCTTTTTTGCAAGAATTGTAGAAAGTGCATTAAGGGAAATTGATAAAGGGGTCATCGAAGCGGCCATTGCATCTGGAGCAACCCCTTGGATGATCATTTGGCATGTATTATTGTTGGAGTCCCGTTCCGGCATCATATCAGGTATAACCCTTACTTTAATCAGTTTGATTGGATTTTCGGCAATGGCCGGTACTGTCGGTGGAGGCGGTATAGGGGATTTGGCCATCCGCTTTGGTTATTACCGATATGACGATACGATCATGATTACAACTGTGTTGATTTTAATTATTTTGGTTCAAGTAATTCAATTTGCCGGTGATTTTATCGCCAAATTAGTTGATAAAAGAAAATAAAAAGAAAGGAAGAATGATTGTGAAAAAGTTTTTAGCAACATTTTTAGTCTTTTTAGTTGCGGTACTTCTTGTTGCATGCAACAGTAATTCAAGTGAAAAAAGTAAAGCAGATTCAACTTCATCAGAATCAAAAGAAATTAAAATTGGGGCAACAGCCGGACCATACAGCGATATGGTGAAAAAAGCCATTAAACCAGGTTTGGAAGAAAAAGGGTATAAAGTTGAGATTGTGGAATTCAGCGACTATATCCAACCAAATAAAGCATTAAATGAAGGATCTATTCAAGCAAACTTATTCCAACACACAATTTATCTTGAAAACTTTGAGAAAGAAAACAATATGGATTTGACAGCGTTAATTACGGTTCCAACTGCGCCAATGGGCATTTACTCAAACAAATATAAATCTTTGGATGAAGTGGAAGACGGGGCTACAATCACAATTCCAAACGACCCGACAAATGCTGCCCGCGCATTCAATACACTTCAAGATGAAGGGCTTATTAAAATTGATCCGAATGCAGATCCACTAAAAGTGTCTGAAAAAGACATCATTGAAAATCCGAAAAACTTGAAATTCCAACCATTAGAAGCAGGACAATTGCCACGTTCTGTGGATAGCGCCGATTTGGCAGCTGTACCAGGCAATTATGCGTTGGCAGCCAATATGAACTTGTTGGATGCGTTGGCGTTGGAAAACATGCTTGATCAATACCGCAATGTAGTGGCTGTGAAAGCGGAGGATGAAGATTCCCAACTTGCCAAAGATTTGATTGAAGTTGTTCAATCCGAAGAATTTGAAAAAGTAATTGATGCAGAGTTCGAAGGTTTTGGAAAACCTGAATGGATGAAAAATAGATAAGTTTGAATTGAGGCAGCTTTCTCTAATTGGAAGCTGCCTATTTTAGTGCGCCTGGCATGGGTGTAATCTATAGGGTGTAAGTCCTGAACTGTGAAGGCAGAAGTAACAGTTAGCTTAACGCAAGGGTGTCCGTGGTGACGCGGAATCTGAAGGAAGCGAGCGGCAAACTTCCGGTCTGAGGAACACGAACTTCATATAAGGCTAGGTATCATTGGATGAGTTTGCTAAACAAAACAAAGTCCTTTCTGCCAAAGGTGGTACAGAGTAAATGAAGCAGATAGATGGAAGGAAAGATTACATTCTTACCCGGGGAGGTCTGGCGGATATGTGAAGTACGCTTCATAACCTACTTAGTGATAAGTAGCTGAACCGTCAGAAGTCAGCAGAGGTCATAGTATTAGTTGGTTTAGAACTACTAAGAAGGACCGAACAATTAAGAGAGAATAGCCCTTGGCATTCAGTGAGTCATGATGAACACAGAAAACGTAGTACCTCACTTGAGGAAGGAAGCGGTGAATCCCGTGGGGGACCTCTTGGAGGGTGGAGTGACCACTGGAATAAAGAGAACAGCTATTCACGGAAGGAGAATAACGATGCTTTTGAATCAAATCCTGTCACGGGAGAACAATGTCATCAACTTAACGTTACATTTAATGGAAAATAATATTTAATTTAACTTTTATAAAATTAGGTAATAAGCCTCTTGTAATTTTAAAAAGTCCACCAAAATCGTTTTAGAATCCAATTTTTGGTTAATAAAACGAGGATGGTGGTTTTTTTGAAAACAAAAAGTACTTTTTTAGGGGCAATTGAGATTACTCGAAAGTTGCTGAATGATGTGATGTTTATGCTTGAATCTCGGACAAAAGAAACGTATTTTACACGAAAAGAAAAGAAGTTAAATTTTAAAAATACTATTCTATTTAGCTTAAACTTTGTTAAAAAGAGCCTCCAAATTGAACTTGACGACTTTTTCGACAAATTTAATTTATCAGAAATTAGTATTTCCAAACAAGGCTATTCAGCCGCACGAAAAAAGATTTCTCCTCTCGCTTTTGTAAAACTTACAAAAGCGATTGTGAATTGGTATTATGAAGAAAATTCCTTTAAAACTTATCGTGGATTTAGACTTTGCGCAATCGATGGAAGTGTGCTCCAAATTCCTGATACTGAGGAGCTTCGAAATTATTTTGGGTATGGAAAAAATCATAAGACAAGTTATGCAAGAGCTAGTGCCTCTTGTATTTACGATCTTGAGAATGGAATCATTATTACTTCTAGAATCAATCCATATAAGGTAGCAGAGCGAGATAGTGCAAAGGATATGATTGAAGAACTCGTACAAATTGGATTAAAAAATGATCTTTTTTTATTTGATCGAGGGTATCCATCGAGAGATTTTATTGCCTATTTAGATGCCCTTGGTATCAAATATGTGATGCGATGTCAAAAAAATACGATAAAGGAAATTGTCGAAGCGAAAGATGCTGATCAAAACAT
Organism: Ureibacillus thermophilus; assembly: GCF_004331915.1. NCBI lineage: Bacteria > Bacillati > Bacillota > Bacilli > Caryophanales > Caryophanaceae > Ureibacillus > Ureibacillus thermophilus. The sequence continues at coordinate 247,831 of NZ_CP036528.1, read as the reverse complement.
TCATATAATACATAGGAAACAAGTGATTACTGCTCGTGTAGTTAGATTCCCACTGGATTCTGGCACGGAAGAAATACTTGTCACAAATTTAACCGAGGAAGAGTTTGATATCTCTGAGTTTAAATCTCTTTATTTTAAACGCTGGGGAATTGAAACAGAATATAATGATGTGAAAAATAAAATCGAAATAGAAAATTTCACGGGTAGTTCGAAAATCGCAATTGAACAAGATTTCTATGCATCAATATATTTATCGAATATGGTCAGTTTATTGAGAAATGATGCCAATGAAACAATTAATGAGGAGAGTAAGAAAAAAAGACGAAAACATGATTATCAAGTAAACACAAATATCTTAATAGGAAAATTAAAAGATAGGATGGTTCACTTATTATTAGAAGATTGTCCAATCAAAAGAGAGAGAATGTTTACAAAAATCATGAAAGTGATTATAAGAAATAAGACACCTATTCGGTTTGGGAGAAGCTACCCACGAAGGAATGGTCTGTCCTCAACAAAGTATCCCCTAAACCAAAAAAGGTGTCTATAAACAATACGTAGGATAAATATAACCTATTTGTTTATTAAATGTAAATAAATTAGGGGCTTAAAAAAATAAAAATTTAAGCCCCGGGCATCCTATTGCCTTTTTTAGCCGATTTTAGAAAATTATCAACACTTTGTAGGTTGAATAGTATTTTTAAAAGTAGACAACCAGATGGTTGCCTACTAACTGTAAATTATTGGTTGTATAAGTTTCTGACATTGAGGTCCAATCACCACAGCATTAAGTGCCGGTGCGGCGGATATGTCCGGTTGGCTCTTAATGGGATTGCCCGGTGCGATTTATGCTGCCGGTTTAGTCGAAGCATGGATTGCCATTGGGTTAACGGTCGGACAATACTTAAACTATCTTTTAGTAGCACCCCGCTTACGGGTTTACACGCAAGTTTCCAAAGACGCCATTACAATTCCGAGCTTTTTGGATAACCGTCTTCGCGACAATACGAAATTATTGCGAATTGCTTCCGGTATTGTTATTCTTGTATTCTTTACATTCTACGTGTCTTCCGGTATGGTATCTGGAGGGAAGTTTTTCCAAAGTTCCTTTGGTCTTGACTACCACTTAGGCATGTTGATTGTGTCTGGCGTTGTAGTATTATATACCCTATTTGGAGGGTTTTTAGCGGTAAGTTATACGGACGTTGTTCAAGGAACAATCATGTTTTTGGCTTTAGTACTTGTTCCTCTTGTAGGGGTTTTTGTAACTGGAGGGTTTTCAGATGTTGGCAGTGCTGTTACAGCTGTAAATCCTGAGCACTTATCTTTACTTCCTTCTACAGCAGCAGCTGCTGGGATTATTTCATCTGTTGCATGGGGGCTTGGATATTTCGGACAGCCGCATATCATTGTACGCTTCATGGCGATTAATACGGTAAAAGAAATGAAAAATGCCCGCCGTATTGGAATCGGCTGGATGATTTTAAGCTTAGTCGGCGCTATCTGTACAGCACTTGTGGGATTTGCGTACTTCCAACAAAACGGTTTAACGATTGATGACCCGGAAACAATTTTCATTGAAATGGGGAAAATTTTATTCCATCCATTTATTGCCGGAATTTTGCTGGCCGCCATTTTAGCAGCGATTATGAGTACGATTTCTTCTCAATTAATCGTTACCTCTTCTGCATTAATTGAGGATATTTATAAAGCATTATTCAAAAAAGATGCGACGGATAAACATTATGTGGCAGCTGGCCGTCTGGCTGTTTTAATCGTATCCATTATTGCAGCGATTTTAGCTTGGAATCCTAACAACTCTATTTTGGACTTAGTTGGATTTGCTTGGGCAGGATTTGGTTCATCCTTTGGTCCGATTATCCTTCTTGCGTTGTATTGGAGAAAATTGACAAACATCGGTGCATTGAGCGGAATGGTTGTCGGCGCCGCTGTTGCATTCATTTGGGGTCAATCGAGCACACTTTCAGGCATTATTTATGAAATGGTTCCAGGATTTTTCATCAACTTAATTGTGGCGGTCGTTGTAAGTTTGATTACGTATAAACCAAATACAGAAATTGAAGAGGAATTCAATCACACATTAGAAATCTTAAAAGAAGAAAAGGCAAAATAAAATACATTAAAAAAGGATCCACACATCGGTTGTGGGTCTTTCTTTTTTCGGTAATGATATACTGTAGAGAGAAAGCGCGTATTGGAGGGAAGATAATGACTCGATTAAAAGAAGTAGAAGAACTGAAAGAAAAAGCAATCCTCGTCGGAGTCAATTTGAATGACCCTAATTTTGATTATTCGATGGAAGAGCTTGAAAATCTTGCATATGCTTTGGAAGTTGAAGTGGTAGGAAAAGTGACGCAAAATTTGGAACGCATTAATCCTTCCCACTATGTAGGAAAAGGTAAAGTGGATGAAATAAAAAATTTCTATGAAGAAACAGGGGCAAACCTCGTCATCTTTAATGATGAACTTTCCCCATCTCAAATCCGAAATCTGGAACGGGATTTGGATTGTAAAGTCATTGATCGGACAACTTTGATTTTAGATATATTCGATCGCAGGGCAAAAACAAAAGAGGCTAAATTGCAAGTCGAGTTGGCACAGCTTCAGTATATGTTGCCAAGGCTTGTAGGTCTCCATTCTTCCTTATCAAGACAAGCAGGCTCAACAGGTGGAAGCCTTCGAAACAGGGGGCTTGGGGAAACAAAGTTGGAGCTTGACCGCAGAAAAATTGAAGACCAAATCGCCAGGTTGAGAAAAGAGCTTGATGAGGTGGAAGAGCAGCGGGAAACCCAGCGGAAAAAAAGGCGGAAAAATGAAATTCCTGTTGTATCCCTTGTTGGATATACCAATGCAGGAAAGTCCACCATCATGAATCAATTAATAAGTAAATACGGACATGCAGAGAAGGAAGTATTTGAGAAGGATATGCTATTTGCTACCCTTGATACGTCAGTCCGGAAAATGGAGCTGCCGGATAAAAAACAGTTTTTGCTTACAGATACAGTTGGGTTTGTCAGCAAACTTCCACACCAGTTAGTCAAAGCTTTCCGTTCCACATTAGAGGAAGCAAGAGAAGCAGATTTACTATTGCATGTGGTAGATGTTTCCCATAAGGAATACAAGTTTATGGTGGATGTTACGAATCAGACATTGAAAGAGATAGGTATTGAAGATGTACCAACATTGTATATTTACAATAAATGCGACTTAGCAGGCATTTCCTATCCACAAGTGTATGGGGACGATCTATGGATTTCCGCCAAAGAAGGCAAGGGGTTGGACGAATTAATTAAATGCATTCGGAAACATATTTTTGCTGATTATTGCACTTGTGAAATGGTGATTCCTTTCCACCGGGGGGATATTGTTTCCTATTTGAATGAAAATGCAACAGTGCTTTCAACGGAATATGAGGAAGAAGGAACGAGATTAAAAGTTGAATTGAAGGAAGCAGATTATAAAAAATTCGAAGACTTTGTAGTGAAAAACTAGAAAAAGAGCGAGGGATTCTAATATCCCTCGTTTTTTATTGTTATATTAATATAGCTACTTTATTTTAAATTTGTAAAGAAAAAGGTTAAAAAATATGAAATTTAGGAAGATGCTTAATAAACGAAAAATTTAAACATTATGCAAATATATTGAAAAAGTGTTCGTTATTCATTATAACTATTTAATGTAGTTGATTTGCAAGCGACGGAATTTTCAGAAAAAAGGAAAAAGTATAATAATGGAAAGAAGGGTAATAGATGTTATCAAAAGAAGAGATAGTAAAGTCCGTCCCCCAGAAAGGATTCTTTGGACATCCTAAAGGGTTGCTGACACTATTTTTTACTGAGTTTTGGGAACGCTTTTCCTATTATGGAATGCGGGCGATTTTAATTTTTTATATGTACTATGAATTGAACGAAGGTGGATTAGGGCTTGACAGAGGTACGGCTAACTCCATCATGGCGATTTATGGTTCCTTAGTGTATATGTCCGGTATTATCGGAGGCTGGATTTCCGACCGGGTATGGGGACCTCGCAAGACAGTGTTTTACGGTGGAATTCTCATTATGATTGGGCATTTCATTTTAGCATTACCTCTTGCTTTAACAGGTCTTTTATTATCAATGGTATTTATTATTATCGGTACCGGTTTATTAAAAACGAATGTTTCCTCTGTTGTAGGAGATATGTATGCTGAAAATGATGTTCGTCGTGATTCCGGTTTCAGCATTTTCTATATGGGTATCAATATGGGGGCATTTATTGCACCGTTTATTGTTGGAACAATCGGAGAAGATTACAGCTTCCATTTAGGCTTCGGTTTAGCCGGCATCGGGATGTTGCTAGGTTTAATTACTTATGTTCTTACTCAAAAGAAAAATTTAGGTTTAGCTGGTCTTCAAGTGCCGAACCCATTAAATGAAGAGGAAAAGAAAAAAGCTATTTTTAATTTCACTATTATGATAGTGGCTATTGTTGTTGTATTGGGCGGATTATATTTAACAGGCAATTTGACAATGGGTGTATTCAGCGCCATTATTACAACATTAGGTATTTTAATACCAACTGCATTTTTCATCATTATGTATAGAAGTCCAAAAACGTCAAAAGATGAAAAATCCCGTGTATTGGCTTATATACCGTTGTTTATTGCAGCCGTGATGTTCTGGGCCATCCAAGAACAAGGGGCAACAATTTTAGCAACTTACGCAGATACAAGAACAGATTTAAATGTAGGCAGCTTTGAATTAAAAGCTTCCTGGTTCCAATCATTAAACCCATTGTTTGTAATTATTTTTGCTCCAATTTTTGCATGGTTGTGGCTAAAACTTGGCAATCGTCAGCCTTCTACACCGCTTAAGTTTTCGATTTCCTTATTCTTTGCCGGGGCTTCTTTCATCATTATGATGATTCCATCGAAAATTTCTGGCGGAACAGAATTAGTTAGCCCGTTATGGCTTGTTTTATCATTCTTTTTAGTAGTTATTGGTGAGCTGTTGCTTTCACCTGTAGGTTTGTCTGCTACAACAAAACTTGCACCAAAAGCCTTTGCTTCCCAAACAATGGCTCTTTGGTTTTTAACAAGTGCTGCTGCCCAAGCTATTAACGCACAGCTTGTTAGATTATATGAAGTGGTTAATGAATTTACGTATTTCGGCTTATTGGGCGGCATATCTATTGTCCTTGGCGTAATCGTCTTGATTTTAACTCCAATCATTTCAAAAGCAATGAAAGGAATAAAATAGTAATATCACTTCTTCATTCGACCGATAGAAAGATTCTATCGGTCGTTATTTTTTAAAAAAATAAATAATCTTGAAATGAATTTTCGAATGTCATTGATTTTTCGCTGTTTTCTCATTATAATGATTATGGTACTTGAAGATGAGAATCATTTTCATTAGAATAATTTTAGAGAAAATAGGGGATAAAATATGAGGCTATGGATGTTGATTATTGCAGCAATCATCCTGTCCATTATATCTTTATTTATTGGCGCCATTGATATTAAGCCTACTGATTTATTAGATTGGGAATCTCAGCAAACGCAAATATTCCTGATTAGTAGGGTGCCAAGATTATTAGCAATTATTTTAGCGGGGGCAGGAATGAGTATTGCTGGTTTAATTATGCAAAGTTTAAGCCGCAACAAGTTCGTTTCACCTACAACAGCAGGTACGCTGGATGCAGCAAAATTGGGAATTCTGATTTCGATTTTATGCTTTTCCCAAGCTGCATATATGGAAAAAATCATTTTTAGCTTTATCTTTGCATTTGCCGGTACCATCTTATTTATGCAAATTTTAGACCGCATTAAATTTAAAGATGCCGTATTTGTCCCGTTGATCGGTATTATGTATGGAAATATTTTATCTTCCATTACAACTTTCTTTGCATATGAGGGAGACTTGATTCAAAATATCAACACTTGGTTGATGGGTAGTTTTACATTGGTCATCTCCGGGCGATATGAACTGCTGTATGTAAGTGTTCCTGCCATCCTATTGGCTTATTTATATGCAAATAAGTTTACGGTTGCCGGAATGGGAGAGGATTTTGCCAAAAACTTGGGGCTTAGTTACAAAGCCGTATTGAATCTTGGTTTAATTATTGTTGCCGTCATTTCAACGACAGTCGTATTGACGGTCGGTGTAATCCCTTACTTGGGGCTGATTGTTCCGAATATTGTGTCCCTTTATATGGGCGATAACTTGCGCAAAACGATTCCTCATACTATCGTGTTAGGAGTTGTTTTCCTATTAATTTGCGACATTATGGGCCGAATTGTTGTTTATCCTTTTGAAATTCCTGTCAATGTGACAGTTGCAGTAATAGGCAGTTTGCTCTTCTTAATCATGTTGTTTAGGGGGAGAGCATATGCGAAATAATATTGTGAAACTGATTATATTAGCGATTATTGGGATTATTTGTATTCTGCTTTACGGATTTTACGATATTAAAGGCGGCTTCCATTATGCTTTCCCTCGGCGTATGATGCGCGTTGGAGCTATGATCGTGACCGGTTTTGCTATTGCCTATTCAACGGTTGTTTTCCAAACGATTACTCATAATCGAATTTTAACGCCTTCAATAATGGGCATTGATTCAATGTATCAAGTGGTTCAAACGCTCATTTTCTTCTTTGCGGGATCAGCATCGATTTGGGTAGCTAACCAATATTTGAATTATTTTACTGCACTCATTGCAATGGTGCTTTTTGCGATATTGTTATACCGCGCATTATTTAGAGCGGATAAGTATCCGATTTATTTGATGTTATTAATTGGGATGATTATTGGTACTTTTTTAGGAAGCCTTGTATCTTTCTTGCAAGTATTGATTGACCCGGTAGAATATTTAAGTTTGCAGAATCTCCTTTTTGCAAGTTTCACCAGAATCAAAGTAGAGCTGTTATATATTTCATCCGCTATTTTAATCATTGCTTTTATTGTTGGATATCGATTATTGCATCAATTGGACGTTGCAATACTAGGTCGAGAAAACGCCATTAATTTAGGTATCAACTACGATCGACTAGTCATGAACGTATTAATTTTATCTGCCGTGCTGATTTCAACATCAACAGCCTTGGTGGGCCCAATCACCTTTTTTGGATTAATTGTTGCGAACCTTTCTTATCATTTATTTACCACTTATAAACATTCCATATTGATTTTAGGTGCAGGGTTAATCAGCGTGATTGCGCTGGTTGGCGGACAATTTTTAGTGGAGCATGTTTTTGAATTTAACACAACTTTAAGTGTCATTATTAACTTCATTGGTGGAGTCTACTTTATTTATCTATTACTAAAGGAGAGTAGGGCTGCAAGATGATTGAAATTAAAGGGTTAACAAAAAAATACAACAATAAGCCAGTCATTAGTGATGTTTCATTGTCGATTAAGCCTCATGCAATTACTTCTTTCATTGGACCAAACGGTGCAGGGAAGTCTACATTATTATCCATGGTGAGCAGACTGATTGATGCAGATACAGGCGAAGTATTATTGGACCAACAAAATATTAAAAAATGGAAATCTAATGAATTTGCCAAACGAGTATCGATTTTAAAACAATCGAATTTTATTAATGTTCGTTTAACAGTAAGAGAATTAGTATCTTTTGGACGCTATCCTTATTCAAAGGGCCGTTTGACGCCTGAAGACGAGAAGCATGTGAATCAAGCGATTGAATACATGAATTTGAAGGAAATAGAACACAAATTTTTAGACCAGTTATCAGGTGGGCAAAAACAACGGGCATTTATTGCTATGGTTATTGCTCAAGATACGGATTATATTCTGCTTGACGAGCCATTAAATAATTTAGATATGAAGCATTCTGTGCAAATTATGAAGATTTTGCGCAAACTTGTTGATGAATTAAATAAAACGGTTGTGATTGTGTTACATGATATCAATTTTGCTTCCGTATACTCAGACTATATTGTGGCCCTAAAAGACGGAAAAGTTGTGAAAAATGGCCCTACTGAAGAGATTATTAACTCTGAAGCCTTGCGTGAAATTTATGACATGAATATTCCGGTTCAAGAACAAAATGGTTGTCGTATTTGTGTATACTTCAATTCTAATACGTGATCGTCAAAATGATTTAGAAAAGTGTTGCTACTTTTCTAAATCATTTTATTGAAAAGAAGAAAAAATATATTGACTAGCCTAAATTTGATAATTATAATTAGATTCAGTTATTGATAATGATTATCATTATCACCAAATAACCAAAAAGATAGGAGAGAACGATCAAATGAAACAATGGAAGCTTTTCGCAGTTATTCTAGCTATGTTCGTCATTGTTTTGGCTGCATGCGGTGACGAAAAAGCTGAACAAGACAAAAATACAAATACTGATGACACGAAACAAGAAGCAGCACAGGGAGAAAATGCTTCATTCCCAATCACTATCTCCTCTACAATTTCTGAAAGCAAAAACGAAGAGTCTGGTCAAACTACAGTATTTGATGATGTAACTTTCGAAAAAATGCCTGAAAGAATCGTTGTATTCGATTACGGTTTCTTAGATACGCTTGATGCTTTAGGCGTTGAAGGGATCGTTGGTGTTGCAAAAGATGGTACATTACCAGAACACCTTTCTAAATTTGGTAGCGATGAATATGCAAGCGTTGGAAACTTAAAAACTCCAAACCTTGAAGCCATTGCAGCATTAGAGCCAGATGCAATCTTCATTTCAGGCCGCCAAGCCACATTCTATGACCAATTGAAAGAAATCACTCCAAACGTAGTATTCGTTGGTACTTCCCAAGATGATTACTGGGGCACATTTGAGAAATCTGTTGATATCGCTGCAAAACTTTTCGGCAAAGAAAAAGAAGCGGAAGAACAGTTGGCAAAATTCGATGAAAAACTGAATGAACTAAAAGAATTGGCTGGCCAATACAAAACTTCATTAGTCACAATGTACAACGAAGGAAAATTATCCGGATTCGGCACAAATTCACGTTACGGATATGTTTATGACATTTATGGATTCACTCCTGTATCAGACGACATCGAAGCTTCTTCCCACGGATCCGATTTCGGGTTCGAATCGGTCTTAAAATTCGATCCGGAAGTATTGTTCGTAATTGACCGTACAGCAGCTGTAGGTGGACAATCCAACATCGAAGCGGACATGGAAAATGACATCATTAAACAAACTCAAGCTTACAAAAACGGCAAAATCGTTTACTTGGACGGTCCGCTATGGTACTTGGCTGGCGGCGGTTTACAATCTGAAATGATGAAAATCGAAGAAATCTTAAACAAATTAAAATAATTTATAGGGGGCTGTCCAGAAAGTCGAACACTTTCTGGACAGCCTTACTTCTTATAGTAATATTCTCTTAAAAACTTTCCCTAGAGTGGTCACAAAACGCTCCTTCTCTACGCAATTTATCTGCGGCGAAGCACTAGCTAAAGCCGCAAAGGGGACGTCTCAACTTTTCAGACGCCCCCTTTTATGCATTGCGTATTGTTTACTTATGAAAATGGGAAGTTTCATGTAAACATAGAAAATAAGTGAGTTATGGGAGAGGATAAGCTTGAATAAGCGATTATTTGTCGCTGGTTTTATTGCGTTTATTCTTTTTCTTATTTTACGGTATGTATATGATTTGCCTATATTCGTTTCTTTTGATAAAAATATGCAAGCGTTAGTAGGGGAAAATTCGTTTATTGGTAGCTTCCATTATCTCGGGGAACTAAAAGTTATTAGTTTGATTACCTTAATATTATTGGGATGGTTAGGGTTTAAGCATCCAAATAATTCTAGAATTATTTTTGTATTATTTACTATTCCGGTGGGCTTTTTGTTGAATCAATTAATGAAAAATTGGGTGAAACGTCCACGGCCTGAAATTGAAAATCAATTGTCATCCTACAGTTTCCCATCCGGCCATGCGATGTTAGGATTGCTTTACTTATTGACTATTGCATTTTTATTGTCTGAACGAACTACAGTTGAAAAAAAGAAATGGTGGATATGGATTGTTGCCATTACTCTTGCTTTCTTTATAGGTTTATCGAGAGTGGCGGAAAGCCGTCATTTTGCCACTGACGTAATGGCAGGGTGGTGTTTGGGCGTTGCTTGGTTCTGCCTTTGCGTATATTGGTATATTCATAAATCATCCAATCAATTGAAACGCGATTAATGCGTTTCCTTTTTTGAAATTGTTTATCTAGTACACAAAATATAGATTTAGTAAAAAAAGTTGCTCTAAGGAAAATTTGAGTATAATATAATACTAAGAATAAAATGAAAGGATGTTCTGATGAGCAACATCGTTTTAGCTTTTAGCTTAACATTGCTAGCAGGACTTGCAACAGGCCTAGGTGCGCTAATTGCATTTTTTACAGAGAGAACCAATAAGAAGTTTTTATCAGCAGCATTAGGATTTTCAGCAGGCGTTATGATTTATGTTTCATTGATTGAAATTTTTTTTAAAGCAAAGGATGCATTAACGGCTGCTGTTGGAGATACAAAAGGGTATTGGCTAACGGTTATAGGCTTTTTTGGAGGAATGCTATTCATTGCGCTTATTGATAAATTTATTCCGACAAAAACGAATCCCCATGAAGTAAAGACGGTGGAAGATGTACATCAGGCAGAGCGCGAACATCGAGATTCAGAAGAAGCTAAATTAATGAAGGTCGGTATTTTTACTGCTCTTGCAATTGGCATTCATAATTTTCCAGAGGGTATCGCTACTTTCATGTCAGCCATTCATGATCCAAGCGTCGGAATTGCTATTGCCATTGCCATCGCCATTCACAATATCCCGGAAGGTATTGCTGTGGCGATACCGATATTTTATGCAACTGGGAAACGAATGAAAGCATTTAAACTTTCTTTTACTTCGGGGCTTGCAGAGCCAATTGGTGCATTAGTAGCCTATTTAATTTTAATGCCATTTTTAAATGATATTTTGTTTGGAATTATTTTTTCGGCAGTAGCAGGCATCATGGTGTTTATTTCCCTAGATGAACTGCTCCCAGCCGCAAAGAAATATGATGAAACCCATTCATCTATTTATGGAGTTGTTGCAGGAATGATAGTCATGGCAGTAAGTTTGATTTTGTTATCATAAAATTAAAAGGAGTTGTTCGAAAGCTTAAAACTTCGAACAACTCCTGTTTTTATCTGATTTTTGAAACACTCGATATTTCTTCTACATGAACACCGCGTTGATCAGGTTTAGTAAGAACAATCTTATGCGTTGGGAATCGTTCTTTCATTTTCTCCACAAATTGTTCCCCGATGGAGTTCGGAATAATAGAAATCATGGTTGGACCAGCACCGCTTAAAGCAGTGCCAAATGCCCCGGCTTTTTTCGCCTCTTCGCGAATTTCATGGTAATGAGGAATTAAATCAGCACGGAATGGCTCATGGAATAAATCGGATTCCATATATTTTCCGATGCGTTTATAATCTTTCAATACCAAAGCAGCTGCGAGCATATTAGCCCCGGAGCTGGCTCGAACGGCATATTGGCGTTTAAATGAACTTGGCAATACGTCTCTTGCTTCACAAGTTTTTAACATCACTTCTGGAATAAAGAGGACAAAGGATGCTTCAAGGTCATGGACGTGAATTGTATCCACATTGCCTTCTTCATCCATTGAGGAGATAGTTAAACCTCCTAATACGGACGCAGTTGCATTGTCCGGGTGTCCTTCCATTTGGGAAGATAAGTTTAATTTATCTTGCACTGATAATTGAAGGTCGCAGAGGAGATTGGCGATTTCTATTCCTGCTACAATCGCCGCTGCACTGCTGCCGATTCCTCTTGCAAAGGGAAGTTGGCTTGTCATTTCAATACGGCAGCTTGGCATTACTTTGTTGTATCGTTTTGCCGTTTCATTGGCGACGTTATAGATTAGATGATTTTTTAATTCAAATTCTTTAGGCAAGCCTTCAGATAAATGGATGATTTCCCATTCATCCTGCAAAGAAACCGTTAATTCAAGATAAAGAGATAGGCTGAGACCGATTGAATCAAATCCAGGGCCTAAATTTGCAGTACTGCCTGGAACGGTAATTTTCCATTTTTTACTCATACTAAACCCTCAATGTAATTTCTAATTTCGTTCATATCATTTTTCAAAGAAACCACTTCTACCGTAGTAGCTTTTAGCGCTGTATCTGGATCTTTTAGACCGTTTCCTGTGAAGATTGTAACAACCGTGCTGCCTTTTTCGATTTTGCCGTTATTTACTGATTTGATAACACCGGCAAGAGATGCGGCTGAACCTGGTTCCACAAAAATTCCTTCGCTTCTTGCAATTTCTTTATATGCGGCAAGGATTTCATCATCCGTTACTGAATCGATAATCCCGCCAGATTCATCGCGGGCAGCTTCAGCAAATTTCCAGCTTGCTGGGTTGCCAATGCGGATAGCTGTTGCAATTGTTTCAGGATTTGCAATTGGCTCTCCTTTTACAATGGCTGCAGCACCTTCTGCTTCAAAACCATACATTTTAGGAAGGCCACAGTTTTTCGCTTCATGATATTCTTTGAAGCCTTTCCAATAAGCTGTAATGTTTCCAGCGTTGCCGACAGGGATGCATAAATAATCTGGCGCTTTTCCTAATGCATCTACAATTTCAAAAGCTGCAGTTTTTTGCCCTTCAATGCGATATGGATTTACAGAGTTTACAAGCGTTACTTTTCCTTCTTCGCTAATTTTGCGAACGATGGAAAGGGCATCGTCGAAATTTCCATCAATTTCGATAATTTTCGCACCATACATGCAAGCTTGTGCGAGTTTTCCAAGAGCTACTTTTCCTTTTGGAATGACTACGATGGATTGGATGCCTGCGCGGGCAGCATAAGCGCTGGCAGCAGCAGAAGTATTACCAGTAGATGCACAAATTACGCATTTTGCTCCTTCTTCTACGGCTTTTGCCACAGCTACCACCATGCCGCGGTCTTTGAAAGAGCCAGTTGGATTTAACCCTTCATATTTTCCGTATAATTCAATCCCTAATTTTTTTGAGATGTTTCCTAAATAAATTAAAGGAGTATTTCCTTCGTTTAAAGTTAAAGCAGGCGTTTTGTCTGTCACAGGTAAAAATTCTTTATATTCTTCAAGCAAACCTTTCCACATAATACTATCTCCTTTGTTTTCACTGGATGAACAATTGTTTTTGTATAAAAGACATTTTAACGTACACCAATAGAAGATTTCAATAGAAATCGAAAAAATGAAACAATTATAACATTATTCTAACATTTTCGGACAAGAATATTAATATGGAAAAAGGCGAAATCAGTTACTTGCTATTCTTATAAAATCAGTATATTGTAATAATATCAATTCAATTGTAAAGACAGGTGAAATAACGGATGAAGGATCTTTCAGAACAAAACACTAGTCAAAGCATTTCTCGCAATAAATTGCTAGGAATTGCAGGAGTTGGATGGTTGTTTGATGCGATGGATGTTGGGATTCTCTCATTTATTATTGCAGCATTGGCTGTCGATTGGAATCTTTCATCCAATGAAATGGGGTGGATTGGAAGTATCAACTCCATTGGAATGGCAGTAGGGGCTTTTGTTTTTGGATTACTTGCCGACAAAATAGGAAGAAAAATCATTTTCATTGTGACTTTGTTATGTTTTTCAATTGCCAGCGGTCTCTCCGCTTTTGCGACAACATTAACGACATTTTTAATTTTGCGTTTTATTATTGGGATGGGGCTTGGAGGAGAGCTTCCTGTCGCTTCAACTTTAGTTTCTGAAAGCGTACCGGCAAAAGAACGCGGACGAGTGGTCGTATTGCTGGAAAGTTTTTGGGCGGTTGGATGGCTGCTTTCTGCCATTATTGCTTATTTTGTCATCCCAAGTGACATTTGGCCAATTGCCGGATGGCGGGTGGCATTAATATTAACGGCAATCCCTGCGCTATATGCAATGTTTTTACGTTTGCATTTGCCTGATTCTCCACAGTTTTCCGAAAAGCCTGAAGCAAAAAAACGCACCTTCCTTCAAAACATTGCTGGAGTATGGGCGAAAAAATACACAAAATCGACGCTTATGTTATGGATTCTTTGGTTTGCAGTTGTATTTTCCTACTATGGCATGTTTTTATGGCTTCCAAGTGTGATGGTAGGGAAAGGCTTCAGCTTAATTTCAAGTTTTAAATATGTATTGATTATGACCCTTGCACAGCTTCCGGGCTACTTTACTGCAGCTTGGTTTGTAGAGAAGATCGGCCGAAAATTTGTACTTGTTGTTTATTTATTAGGGACTGCGTTAAGCGCTTATGTGTTTGGACAGGCAGAATCGGTGACAGTGCTTTTAATTTCAGGTATTCTATTATCATTCTTCAATTTGGGTGCATGGGGCGCTTTATATGCTTATACACCGGAACAATATCCTTTAGTCATTCGTGGCACAGGTGCTGGAATGGCGGCTGCTATCGGACGTATAGGTGGAATTTTTGGTCCATTGCTTGTAGGTTGGATGCGTACAGCAGGATTTGACTTTGGCATGATTTTTGCCGTATTTTGTATATCGATTGTCATTGGAGTTCTAGCTGTGGTTTTTTTAGGAAAAGAAACGAAACAAATAGAGTTGGAGTAAGCTAACATGATTAGGAAGCTTTTTTAGTTCAGGAAAAAGCTTCCTAATAAATTTGACGAATTTATGAACATTAACATATTACTTTTCGATATTTTCAGAAAACTCATTGTATTCAATTAATATACGTGCTAACCTACTTTATTATAATTGGATGCAATATTGAATTTCATGAAGGAGGAATTCATTAAGAAAATGAGTTTTAGTGATGAAGTGAAGAAGCGCTTTATCCGGCTTTCAAGGGGTCAAAGGAAAGTGGCGCAGCTGGTGATTGAAAATCCCCATGTAGTTGCTACACACATTGCCTCTGAAGTAGGAAAAATCATTGGAGTTAGTGAGTCGACGGTCATTCGGTTTTGTTATGCAATGGATTTATCTGGATACAGTGAATTGCAGGAAAGAATTCGAAAGGATTTATCAGAAACAGAGAAGGTTGCAACGAAAGAACCAATATACGCTGGGAAAAAGCATGAATATTTATTTAGTGAAGTAATGAATGGTGATGTAGCCAGCATTTTAAATACGATACAGTATGTGGATGCGGACAGCTTTCAAAAAGCGACTCTCTATTTGCATAAAGCAAACGATATTTATGTTTTAGGTTTTAGACAATGCGCTCCAACGGCCAGTTACTTAACTTCAATATTAGAAAATCTCGGAAAAAAGGTAACTCAAATAAAGTTTAACGTTGAGGATATCTTAAAACAAATGAATAAAATGGACAAAGATTCTTTGTTATTCGTGATTGCTTATGATTCTGTATTGGAAGATGTATTAACGATTGCAAAAATTGCCAAAAACAAAAATGTTAAATTGATTGCCATTACTAATTCAACCATTTCCCCTTTACGTGATTATGCAGAGATCAACTTTGTGGTAGGAGCTCAAAAACAATTTGCTTTTGAAGGAAACACTGCCGCCAACTCAATCACCCATGCTCTTATTGAAGGAATGATGATACTGAACCGTAATGATTATAGAAAATGCCTTAAATGCGATACTTTATTACACTACGACTTTAACTTGCTAGAAAAACAAAGTGCAGCTACAAAATAATAAGGAAAAGCATATTCGTAAAAATTCGAATTTTACGAATATGCTTTTCTTTGCATTGTTCTTTTGCAAGTAACGTTTTTCTATTTATAGGAAGTTGTGATAAAATAAACGGCGATGATATATAAAACTGGGAGGAACTATTTTTATGAGCAAAGTATTAGTTTTTGGACATAAAAATCCTGATACAGATTCAATTACATCTGCCATTGTGTATGCATATTTAAAACAGCAGCTTGGTCAAGAAGTTGAAGCGGTAAGACTAGGTGATGTTAACAACGAAACAAAATATGCTTTAGAAAAATTCGGCTTCGAAGCTCCAAGACTTATTGGGAATGTATCAGAAGAAGCAAGCGAAGTGATTTTAGTTGACCATAATGAACGTCAACAATCTGCTGATGGTATTGAAAATGTCAAAATCAAAGAAGTTATTGACCACCACCGCATTGCAAATTTTGAAACAGCAGACCCATTATATTACCGTGCAGAACCGGTAGGATGCACTGCAACAATCTTAAATAAAATATTTAAAGAAAACAATGTTGAGATTCCTTCAAACATTGCAGGTTTAATGCTTTCAGCCATCATTTCCGATACACTTTTATTCAAATCTCCTACTTGCACTGAAGAAGATGTAAAAGCAGGAAAAGAATTGGCAGACATTGCAGGCGTTAATGCGGAGGAATACGGTCTTGCCATGTTAAAAGCCGGTGCGGACCTTTCTGATAAATCTTTAGAAGACTTGCTTTCTTTAGATGCGAAAGAATTTACTTTCGGCACAGTGAAATCCGTAGTTGCCCAAGTGAACGCAGTGGATGTAAATGATGTATTAAGCCGCAAAGAGGAATTGGTAAGCTTGCTTAACCAAAAGGTTGAAGAAAAAGGTTTAAACCTCTTCTTCTTCTTCGTAACAGATATTTTAAACAACGATTCTGTAGCGATTGTTGCAGGAAGTTCGGCTGAAGATGCTGCAAAAGCTTTCGGCAAAGAATTAGTAGAACATCAATTTGATTTGCCTGGCGTTGTTTCCCGCAAAAAACAAGTTGTTCCAGTATTAACAGATGCATTAAGCGAATAATAAAAAACGGTGTTCAAGGGAGATCCTTGGCACCGTTTTTTATTCTAAAATGAGAGGATACACTGCCGGTCCTTCGATGACATTGCCGTATTTATCAAAACGGGATCCGTGGCAAGGGCAATCCCATGTTTCATCGGCTTCATTCCATTGGGTTTTGCATCCTAAATGGGTGCATTTTGGAGCTTCCGCCCGTATTAAATAACCTTCCGCAAGATTTGATACCGTGAAGCCGATCGCCTTCAACATCCGCATAAACGTTTTGCCAAATAAATTTCTTGAAGGGCTGTACAGGTGCTGGGCTGGATGTTTTCCACTTGTCAGTTCTGTGGAAATGATTTCTCCCGCAACAAGGGAGTTGGAAAGTCCCCATTTTCGGTATCCTGTGGCAATATAGATTCTCGGCTCACTGTCCGAAATGCGTCCGACATACGGAATATAGTCGGCAGTGTTCGGATCTTGCGCGCTCCACAAATATTCCGGTTTAGGCAAACCATATTCCGAAACAAGCTCTTTCTCCAGCATTTCATAATATACTTGTGTATTTTGCACAGCCCCTGCTGTGTGGGAACTGCCTCCGAAAATAAAGTAAGGCTGATTGTCAATGAAAGCTGTGCGCACCGTCCGGGAAGATGAATCGGTGGACAAATATTGCCCTTTTAATAATGCCGAAGTTTTTGTTGCCATTAAATAGGAGCGGTCAATAGTTAACTTTGCAATGTGCAGTCCCTTGATTGCTTCGATCGGATAGTGGGTTGCAAGAACAACCGACTTGAAATTCACTTCAAAATCATTCTCTGTCAGCAGGCAATGTTCATCAACGGCCAGCTTCGTAACCCTTGTATTCACGTATAATTTAGCCCCGGCTTTCAATGCCAACTCGGCAAAATGTTGAGCAAAGTTGACGGGATGAATTTGATAGGTGTTTTCCATCTTCAATGCGGTCTTCACTTCGAAGGGAAGTTCCGTCTCCGTTGTTTCGATGCCTTGTATACCAACTTTATGATAAGCTGCCAATTCCTTTTTTATTGTTTCTGCTCCTTGGTCTGTCGTTGCATACAAGTAAGAATCGGCATGCCTGAAAGTTTCTGCCGCCGCTTCCCGAAGAGCGTTTTCGATCGCGTTCACATTCGCTTCATAATAGGTCCGCACTTCCTCTTCATTAAAAGTATTCAACAATGGATCAAAGACTGCTCCATGTTGAGGGGTTAATTTTCCAGTGGAATGCCCCGTTGTGCCGGAAGCGATTGAGGAGTTTGCTTCCAACAAAACGACATCGACCCCTTTTTTTGCAAGGAGATAGGCCGTATATATCCCTGTCAATCCCCCTCCCACAATGCAAACATCGCAATTCAATGAAGAGGATAAAGAATTCAAAGAGGTAGGGGTCACATTTTGCAACCAGAGCGAATTTTGCATAACAAATCCTCCTAAATCACCGTTTTTTAGGAGTATGCTAAAAAAACTGGCACATTATTCAATGAAAGCAAATCTGTTGTTGTTTTAAGAAGGGAAAAGTAAAATAGCGGAAAAGGGGGAGAACACATGAAAATTGAAGTTTGGTCAGATTTCGTTTGTCCATTTTGTTATATCGGGAAGAGACAGCTTGAAAAAGCCATCCGAGATTTGGGGTATGCCGGTCAAGTGGAAGTGGAGTTTAAAAGTTTTTTACTAGATCCGACAACAGATGAAAATTCGAATGAATCCACCTACGAGCACTTATCAAAAAAATACGGGATGCCGTTGGATGAAGTGAAGAAAATGACAGAGAGCGTCGTACAGCGGGCCAAGGAAGTGGGGCTCCAATATAATTTCGAGCAATTAAAAACAGCGAATACGTTAAAGGCCCATCAATTGGCCAAATGGGCTTACACAAAAGGAAAAGGTTCGGAGTTTAGTGAACGGGTATTCCATGCCTACTTCATTGAAGGCAAGGAGATTGGAAAACGGGATGTGTTGATTCGGCTGGCGGAAGAAGCCGGGCTGAACGGGAAAGAAGCCGCAGAAGTATTGGATGGCAATCAATTTTTGAAAGAAGTCGAAAAAGAGATCCAACAGGCGCAAATCTATGGCATCCGGGGAGTTCCGTTCTTCGTAATAGAAAATAAATATGGCATTTCCGGGGCTCAGCCGCAGGAAATTTTCGAACAGGCGATTAAGAAAGTGGCGGAAGAAAAAGGGATGAAGCCATCATTGCGAATGGTTGGAGAAGAAGGAAACTTCTGCTCTGATGGGCAATGCGATCTATAAATTCAGCCAAAAGTATGAGAAGTGCTTTCTTGATATAATGTTTGGGCTCCTTTATACTATTTAACGTATCTTGAAACCGAGATATTTGAAAATAGGGAAAGGAGCCGTTAGACAGTATGAAAAATGTATTAGTCATTAAGGCAAATAACCGACCAGACGGGATTTCTACAAAAATGTTCGAAACATATATCGAAGAAGCGAAAAAAGTGGAAGATATCAATCTGAAAATTTACGATGTTTTCGAAGAGGATATGCCATATTTTGGACAACAATTATTTGATGCATTGGCGAAGCAAAGTGAAGGAAAAGCTTTGACGGAATCAGAAGCCCGTTTGCTTGCAGCCAAGAAGAAAGCGATGGATTTGGTAACAGAAGCGGAAATCATCGTTCTTGCGTTCCCATTATGGAACTTGACAATTCCTGCTCCGTTGCATACATTCATCGACTATATTTATCAAGCCGGATTCATGTTTAAATACAATGAACAAGGGCAATTGGTGCAACTATTGACAGACAAGAAATTTGTCATTCTAAATGCCCGTGGGGGATACTACTCTTCACCGGAAGCACAACCTATGGAAATGAGCGTAAATTATATTAAAAATGTATTAGGCAATATTGCGGGTATGGAACTTCTTGATGAAGTGATTATCGAAGGCCATAACGCAGAGCCAAATCGAGCAAATGAAATCATAGAAGAAGGGTTGAAACGGGTAAAAGGTTCCGCGCAAAAATTGGCGGCTGTGACAGTTTAAAGGGAAAGAGGCTGGGACATAAACAAAAAATGAAAGGGGCAGTTGAAAGAGTTTTGATAAAAAATTGAACTAACGAAAAAATGATTGAAGTGACGGGGCAAGTTCCTGTCGCGCACGCTTAGTCGCAAAGCGGAGCAAGCTCAAGGAAGTAAATTCAAAGCTTTCCTGCGACGAGCCCTCTCGAGACCACGAGGAGCGAAGGAATGACTCAGAGGAGAGTCTAGCCGGGCCCGCGGAAAGCGTCCCCGGAACGGAAATCAATTTTAATAACAAATCAAAAAAACATCATTTTCTCTTTGGAGAAAATGATGTTTTTTTGATTTGCTCCAACCTCTTTTTTTGAGTTCTTTTTTGCAAAAATATTCACAAAAAATGAATACTTACTCTCCTTGATGCAGTTTCAACAGAAAACACTTAATGGATAGTAAAATTAATTCCCTTCGAAAATGCCTGTGCATGATTGAAAAGGAATGATTTTTGTTACACAAGTTGCATTCTATTAGATTGTGTATTTTTGTAATTGAAAAATTACTACTTGTGATTATAAATGATAGTGATTATCATTATTAATAGAATCGATTTGTAAAAACATAAGGAGAGGTTTATTCATGGCAAAAAAAATTCCTGTATATTCAGCTTTATTGATAGGAGCTTTATAATTGGGAAGTTGCGGCGAAGAAGCGACGACCAGAGATAATGAATCTACAACTCAAATAGAGCAGAAGGAAAATCAGGCAGGCGATTTTTCCGTTGAAGTTACAAGTTATCAAGAATTCGCATTGGATCAAATCGATCAATTTTTAGTAGAAACCGAGAAATTTGTAAATTTAATTAAAGCTGGGGATATTGAAGGGGCAAAAGCGCTTTATCCTTTAGTGCGGATGTATTGCTGCTTTGAAAGAATTATCTACTGCATTGCGTACCCTTGAGGAGAAGGAAAACCCGATTGATGAAACGGCGCAGCGGGAAGAATTCGCCCGAAAAATCACCCCGGCTTTGGAACAATTTGAAAACGCTCTGGCAACAGGCGATTTGGAGCAAATAGAAGCGGCATATAATACATTCAATACAAAATGGAATCAAAATGAACGTCCTGTCCGGGATTTAAGCACAGCGATGTATGGAGAAATCGAAACGCAAATGGCTTTCATCCGCATGTCGATTGCTTCAGAAACAGCGGATATTACAACAATACAAGAACAATATGCAACGTTAAAACAAAAGATTGAAGATTTTATAGCCGGAAAGGAAACGGCCCAAGCGGTGGAAGGGGATTATTCATTAGAAACCCTTGTCCAGTATATTGATGAGGCAATAAAGCACATTGGGGAGAAAAACTATGCTGATGCAGCGGCAAGCATTCAGCAATTCATCATCATTTGGCCTCAAGTGGAACAGGAAGTTTCCACACGGAATGGAAGCCTCTATACAAAAATTGAAAGTGATATGCCGATGCTCGCAAGCAGCTTGATGAAATCAAATGTGGATGCCGAACACATTACCCAAAATTTGAAGCAATTTAAGACGGAAATCGAATTGTTGAAGGCAGATACAAATTATTCCTTCTGGGATTCGGCCATGATTTTATTGCGCGAAGGATTGGAAGCTTTGCTCATCATCGTGGCATTGGCGGCTTTTCTTAAAAAATCCGGCCAGCAGGCAATGGAAAAATGGATTTATTTCGGTGCCCTTTTGGGTGTCGTATGTTCGATCGTGGCGGCAGTGCTTATGTCCACCGTTTTAAATTCGGCAACGGTGGATAGCAACAGGGAAGTATTGGAAGGATACATTGGGTTAGCCGCAGCTGCAATGATGATCGGCGTGGGAGTATGGTTGCACAATAAAACAAGTGTCGGAAGTTGGAATCGGTATATTTCGAATCAAATGAATCAAGCCATTTCCACCGGTTCGGTCGTTTCCATGGCGGCTGTCAGTTTCTTATCGGTATTCCGCGAAGGAGCAGAAACCATTGTCTTTTATATCGGAATTTTGCCGAAAATGGAAATGTCCCAGTTTTGGCTGGGGATAGCTATGGCGTTGGCAATATTGGCTGCTACGGCGGTTGTGTTGATGAAGATGTCAGGCAAAATTCCTGTGCATAAATTTTTCATTGTGGCGACCATTTTCATTTATTTATTGGCGTTCAAAATTATTGGTGGCAGTATGCACACCCTCCAATTACAAGGACGGTTGGATACGACGGTGGTGGATGGTTTGCCAGTGCTTTCAACAGTAGGTTTTTATCCAACATTTGAAACGATAATTGGCCAAGCTGTATTAATTTTGCTGATTCTTGCGACGATTATATATAAACGTTTCATCAAGCATAATGCGGTGATGGTTCGGAAACCGAAATAACCGCAAGTTTAATCTCCCGATGGAAAGATGGATGGTTGCATTCATTTTTCTAATTGGGAGTATTTTTTTATAATGGAATGGCGGGCAAAAACGCCTGAATTCCAGCGCTTAAAATTCAATGTAACCGATTGTATAAAAAAAAGATTTTACAACATAGGATATTGTTACAGAAACAATACTTCCAAGTATTATGTATCATCACTCCAAAACTTTTGCAATAAAATGAAACATGGTACACTTATTGATAACAGCTGGGCTATTGCAGGCAAAAGTCGGAAAATAGCCATAAGTTTTATGGAAGTGAAAGCATATAATTATTTTTCAGAAAGTATACAATTACAGATACAAGGTTTAATAGAAGAAAGGAATATGCTTTTATGACAATTGATCAATGGGCTAAGGAGTTAGCGGACATTACAAGTCAAGAAAATATAAAAATCAATGAATCGCTGAAAAAATATACTATGACGAAAATTGGCGGAAATGCGGATATATTGGTGATGCCCGAAACGGAAGAAGAAGTTGAAGGGATTGTAAAATATACACACAACAATAAAATCCCCTTATTAATTCTGGGGAACGGTTCCAACATGATTGTACGTGATGGAGGCGTCCGGGGCATTGTCATGAATTTATCGAAGCTGAATGAAATCCGGATTGAAGGAACGGAAGTGTATGCCCAAAGCGGCGCGCTGATTATGGATGTTTCGAAAAAAGCGGCAGAAGCAAGTTTGACAGGTTTTGAATTTGCTTGCGGCATTCCAGGGTCTGTCGGCGGAGCCATGGCGATGAATGCCGGAGCTTATGGCGGAGAAATCAATGACGTCATTGTTCATTCAACTGTTTTGACGAGGGAAGGCGAAAGACTCGTATTATCGAAGGAAGAACTAGAATTAGGTTACAGAAAAAGTATTATTGCGGATAAAAACTATATTGTTCTTTCATCGCTATTCCGATTGGAGAAAGGGAATAAAGAAGAGATTGATGCGAAAATTGCAGATTTGACTTTTAAACGGCAATCGAAGCAGCCATTGGAGTACCCTTCAGCCGGAAGCGTCTTTAAACGTCCGCCGGGGTATTTCGCTGGAAAGTTGATTCAAGATAGCGGCCTTCAAGGAAAAGGGGTTGGCGGAGCGGAAGTTTCCACAAAACATGCTGGTTTTATCATTAATAAAGGAAATGCTACAGCGACGGATTATATTGAAACGATTAAAATGGTTCAAAAGGTTGTGAAAGAAAAGTTTGGTGTTGAATTGGAGCTAGAAGTAAAAATTGTCGGAGAAGACTGATATAGTAATTCTTATTCAATTTATGCGGGGGGGAACAGCCATTGTAAAATAAAATGGACTGCTTCTCCTTTATTATTTTTAGAATCATGGAGTTTCATGGGTAGTAGGTGAGTTAAATGAAATTTGTATCTTGGAATGTCAATGGAATACGGGCTTGTTTAAAGAAAGGATTTTTAGATTATTTCAATCAAATGGATGCGGACTTTTTTTGTATCCAGGAAACGAAATGCCAAGAGGGACAAGTAGAACTGCCGCTTGATGGATATTATCAATTTTGGAACGATGCTGAAAAAAAAGGGTATTCCGGCATGGCCATATTTACAAAGCATCCTCCGCTTTCTGTTAATTATGGGGTCGGCGAAAAAGAATGTGAATCAGAAGGCCGAATTATCACATTGGAATATGATTTGTTTTATTTAGTCAATGTATATACGCCAAATTCTCAAAGGGATTTAGCCCGCTTAGATAAACGATTGCAATGGGAAGATGAGTTATTTGTTTATTTGAAACAATTGGATGCTGAAAAACCGGTCATCTATTGTGGAGACCTGAATGTAGCCCATCAAGAAATTGATTTGAAAAACGCTAAATCAAATATTGGTAATTCCGGTTTTACTATTGAAGAAAGGGAAAAAATGACTAGGCTATTGTCAGAAGGATTTACAGACACCTTTCGTTTTTTATATCCAAACAAAACGGATGCCTATACATGGTGGTCGTATATGAATAAAGTAAGAGAGCGGAATATAGGATGGCGCATCGATTATTTCATTGTTTCGAATTGTATTCGAGATGCGATCATCGATAGCCAAATTCATTCCGCGGTTTTAGGAAGTGATCACTGCCCAATTGTGTTAACATTGAATGAGGAACTTTTGAAAACCAAAAAAATTAGCATATAGTAAAATTAGATGGTAGATCCAAAAACCCGTATAATACTTTTTTATTTTTGAAATATGGACGAATTTTGTAGTAAAAATGATTTTTTTGGCTTATTCAAATTTATCTAATCGTGAAAATATACCTAATACTATTGAGTATTTTTGATTATATGAGTTATATTAATAAATATAAAAACCAACTAAGAAATGGAGTAATAATAAATGACAGGACAAAGGCTAGTAAATGTCATGGAAGAGTTAGTGAGCGGGCTTGTCCGATTTTTTTTACGCAGTCCGGAATATCAAATATTTTGCAATTGTAATGAATGTGAAATGAGGATTGTGGCAAAAGCACTAAATAATTTGCCGCCTCATTATGTAGTAAGTGAGTCCGAGAGAGAAAAAGTTTTTAATGAGTTGAAAAGCCCGAAAAATATAGAAATAATAAATAAAGAAATCATCCGTGCAATTTATGAAGCAGGAAATCGAAGAAATCATGTGGTTTGAAAATGCCCATAAAGTAACAGATACTTTAGGGCATTTTCTTTTTTTCTTAAGCCTTTAACAGTTACATTTTTTCCTTATATTGTAGTAAACTGAATATGATAGATGGAAAGTGAGGGGTCATGTTATGCCAACACCAAGCATGGAAGATCATATAGAACAAATATACTTGCTGATTGAAACAAAAGGTTATGCCCGGGTGTCTGACATAGCGGAAGCTTTATCAGTTTTGCCTTCTTCTGTAACGAAAATGGTGCAAAAATTGGATAAAGACGGTTATTTAGTATATGAAAAATACAGGGGGTTAACACTAACTCCGAAGGGTGAAAAACTAGGAAAAAGGCTTGTAAAAAGGCATGAACTCCTTGAACAGTTTTTGCGTCTCATTGGTGTAGATGAAGATAAGATTTATCAAGATGTGGAAGGGATTGAACATCATTTAAGTTGGAATTCAATCGACCGCATTGCAGATTTGGTCCAGTTGTTGGAGGAAGATAAGGAAATCGTGAAAAAATTGGAGAAAATGAAACAACAATAGCGTTGGTGAAAGGAAATATGATGAAAGAGTTGAAAGCTGGTCAAGTAGTAGAGTTAACAATCTTGGAAAATAGGGGTTCCCGTTGGATATTAACAAATGGTGTAGACGAAATTCCAATGAATAGTTCTGAAACGAATGCTCCCCTTAAAGTAGGAGAACGCATTAAAGTATTTTTATTTGCAAATCGGCGTGGCGAGTTGTTAGCCACAACATTGATACCGCAAATTACACAAGGCACTTATGGATGGGCCAAAGTAATCAAAGTAACAAAAGAAGGAGCATTTGTAGATATCGGAACTTCTAAGGAAGTCCTTGTAAAAGCGGAAGATTTGCCAAAATTGAGTTCTCTTTGGCCAAAAACTGGGGATCATTTATACATTACATTGTATACGAATCGAAACGGTGAATTATTTGGCCGCCTCATTACAGAAGAAAGAGTCAGTGAAATATATGAAGAGGCTTCTGAACAGTTATTTAATAAAAATATCAAAGCGCGGACCTATCGACTTTTGCCAGTAGGGGCTTTTTTATTGGGTGCAGAAGTACCTTACCGCATTTTTGTTCATCGTAGCCAAATGGAAGCTGAACCTAGACTCGGACAAGATGTCGATGTTCGAATCATTGCTGTAAAAGAAGACGGAACGATGAACGGATCTTTGCTTCCTCGGAACTATGAAAGACTTGAAAAAGATGCCGAAAAGATTTATGAGTACTTGAAAAGTGTGGGAGGCAAGATGCCGTTTAGCGATGAGTCGACGCCGGAAGAAATTTATGCAATGTTTGATATGAGCAAAGGGGCGTTTAAGAGGGCTTTAGGTGTTCTGATGAAGAAGAAAAAAGTGAAACAAGAGGATGGGTGGACAGAAATTATATAACTTCGATGACCATACACAAAAGGACAACTTTGGCAACCTTTTGTGTTTTTTATTCGTACTAATAAGTGGCAAACCTAAAAGAATAGGTTTGAAAGGAGAAATGATGAATGAAGAGATGGCTTTCTTTACTAGCTGCATTTTGTTTAGTTTTGTCCTTCATTCCAGGGCAAGTATTTGCAGAAACTAAAGCAATAAACGAAAAACTAGGAGTACCTATTGTTGTATATGGAGCAAATCTTTCACAATCCGAAAAAGAAGCAGTGCGGGAAGTTTTGCAAGTAGATAAAGAAGCAGAAGTCGATGAAATTACAGTTTCAGGCGAAGACTTAGTCAAATACATTTCCAACAGCAATCCAAACGCCCGCATGTATTCTTCTGCAAAAATTACACAAGAAGAAGAAGGAAAAGGGCTTACAGTAAGCATCGTAACGCCTGAAAATATTAAGGAAGTCACTTCTGAAATGTATGCCAATGCGATGTTAACGGCAGGTCTAAAAGATGCAACAATCGAAGTAGCTGCACCAAAACCGGTAACAGGTCATTCCGCTCTTGTGGGTATTTACAAAGCATATGAAGTCAAAACAGGGGAAACGTTGGATGTAGAGCGGACAGATGTAGCTAACGATGAATTGCAAGTCGCTACGGAACTTGCAGATAATTCCAATATTACCGATGAACAAGTAGCGCAATTATTAACGGAAATTAAAAAGCAAATCGCTGAAATTGACCCTCAAACAAAAGAAGAAGTAGAACAAATTGTGAAAGATCAATTATCCAAATTAAACATTCAATTGAGCGATGCAGACCGTCAAATGCTAGTTGATTTAATGGACCGCATCCGCCAGTTGGATATTGACTTTTCTCAATGGAAAGATCAATTATCAAGCTTAAGCAACACGATTGAAGAGAAACTTACATTCCTGCAAGATGAAGGTTTTTGGGAAAAAGTGAAAAACTTCTTTAATAAACTCATTGATTTAGTTTCTTCATGGTTTACATCTTCTAAAGAAGAAACTAATTAAATTACAAGATTTACTCCCTATGATATAGTATTTTCAAAAGGGAGGAATGTTTATGGAGTTTAAACTTGTAGAAAGAGGAACAAATTATTTTGCCTTTGAGTATGAACAAGATGGGGAAATGTTGGCAGAAATAACATGGAACCTGCGGGATGGAATTATGGATATGACCCATACTTTCGTCTCACCAAAACTGCGCGGCCAAGGGATGGCAAAAAAATTGCTTGAACGGGCAGCAGAATACGCAAGGGAACATCAATATAAAATGAATCCAATCTGTTCCTATGTAGTGGCAGAATTCCAAAAAGGCGAATATGACGATATCAAAGCGTAAAAGATAAGTGACATAAAAACATCTTGTTTTTATGTCACTTTTTTATTGTCTGGAATGAAACAAGGCAAGATGGGCAAAAGTAAGTAATAAAGACGAAAGGAGAAAAGTGATGGCAAAAGGGAGAAATGTTTTGATGACCGCATTTCTGGCGGGCGTAACAGCGTACTTGAGCAAAAAGGAAAACCGAGATAAAACAGTAAGGATGATTAAAAATATGAGAAATTCATTCCAGAAAGAAACCGACTTTGGCGAAAAGCGATACAGCAAAGTCAATAATAATGACTTAAAAGAAATTGCAGAAACTGCTGCCGATGATACAGAAACAAAAATTAGAGAAAACAATATGATTGCAGAAAGCGGTCTGCAAACAGCCATTATTTATTACAATGAAAATAATCAAGAAGTGAAATAATGCCAAAAAATAGCCGCAATATGCTTTTAGAGCATACTTTGCGGCTATTATATTTTCCTATACGTGGCAGGAGTAACTTGAGGGAAGATATTTGTTTTATAAAAAATGGCCGCCTCAAAAGGAGACGGCCGCAACAAAGGTAAGCACCAATTATTTTTTCATTGTATTATTTTTCAATAGATTTACATGCCAGCTTAATGCTTCCTCAAGGATATGAGGTGTTTGGGAATTGCCTGTTGCTTCAACGGCGCGGTTATAGTAATCCCATAATTGATCTTTGAAGTCTGGATGTGCACAGTTTTCAATGATCAATGGCACACGTTCTTTTGGAGCAAGACCGCGTAAATCGGCAATACCTTGTTCAGTCACGATTACATCGACATCATGTTCTGTATGGTCAACGTGTGAAACCATAGGAACGATGGATGAAATAGCGCCGCCTTTTGCATAAGATTTTGTAACGAATACTGTTAGGCGAGCATTTCGGGCGAAGTCGCCGGAACCGCCGATACCGTTCATCATTTTTGTACCTGCTACGTGTGTAGAGTTTACGTTACCATAAATATCCACTTCAAGAGCAGCATTGATTGAAATTAATCCGAGTCGGCGCACAACTTCTGGGTGGTTGGAAATTTCTTGTGGACGTAAGCAAATTTTATCCGCATATTTTTCAATGTTGCCATATACTTTTTGTTGTGCTTCAGCAGTTAAAGTAATGGATGTTGCTGATGCAAAGTTTACTTTTCCAGCGTCAATCAAATTAAATACTGCGTCTTGTAGACATTCAGAGTATACTTGCAGATTTTCGAATTCAGATTCTTTAAAGCCGTCCAATACAGCGTTTGCTACTGAACCTACACCTGATTGGATTGGCATCAATTCGTTTGTTAAGCGTCCAGCTTTGATTTCAGAACGGAAGAAGTCAAGCAATAGATCTGCCATTCTTCGTGTTTCTTCATCTGGCGGTACGATTAATGAAGGAGCATCTGGCTCTTCGGAAATGACAATCGCTTTAATTTTGTCAAGGTCAACGCGGATACCTATTTCACCGATGCGTTGATTTGCATTTGTAATAGGAATCGGTTCACGTTTACCTTGCGGGCCTGGTACATAAATATCATGAATACCGATTAATGTATCAGAATGTGAAATATTTAATTCAAGAATAATATTTTCAGCGTATTGAGCGAAAATCGGTGAGTTACCTACAGAAGTTGTCGGAATTAATAATCCGTCTTCAGTAATTGCACAAACTTCGATAACGGCATATTTAATAGGGCCGATGATTCCTTGGCGAACTAATTCGGCATTGTGGGAAAGATGGGCATCTACATATAAAATATCCCCTTTATTGATAAGGTTGCGCATCGCTTTTTCACCTTGGTATGGCCCACGTTTGCGAATAACGCCCGCCTCAGCTAAATAATGGTCTACTTCAGGTCCAAGGGAAGCACCTGTATATACATCGATTTTGAATTTTTCTTTTTTAGCTCGTTCAACAAGCGCCATTGGTACAACTTTTGCATCCCCGGCACGTGTAAAGCCGCTTAAACCTACTACTGCACCATCTGGGATAAGGGCTGCTGCTTCTTCAGCAGAAACAATGCGGTCTCTTAGCTTTGGTACGCCAATTCGTTTTTCGATGATTGAATCCATAGTAAAGTATCCTCCCCTTCATTCGTCATAACAAAGAAACTTTGTAAGAATTTTCAGTATATTGAGCGCGCAAATCTACTGTGCTCAAAAGTACATTAATAATAGCATGACTTTGTCACACATTCTTCAAATGTTGCATGAAAATGCTTAATATTAGAATGAACGAGAAATTCCGAGTTTTTTCGACAAAAAATTATTTTAGTAAACTAATTAAGGGCATAAAAAAACCATCATTTTTCCAAAAATGAAAAATGATGGTTTGATTTACCTTTGCAATACAAATAGTTAAATGTTTAAAATGATGATGTAAATATTTTCCACGATTAGAAACCTAATGAACGGCGGAAATAGCTTGCGTATCTTTGGCTAACCGGGATTCTTGTACCATCTCTCATCACTAAAAGGAATGTTGAATGGGAATCCGGTTGAATTTCATCAATATAATCTATATTAACAATATAGGAACGATGGCAGCGAATAAAATGGTCATTAGGTAGGAAAAGTTCAAGATCGCTAAGATTTAGGCGATGGAATCCTTCTTTATCCATTGTTTTAACGAAAGTTTTGCGAAGTTGTGTTTCTAAATAAACCACTTCGTTATGTTTAATTGGGTACCAGCAGTCATCAATTTTAATTGTGATGTAGTTTGTTAAAAATGGTGATGGTTTATGAGGGAAAATAGCAGTGACTGCCCCTTTAATTTCTCCTTCTGTAATTAAAGGAATACTCATGCCGTAATAAGGGACACCAAAAACATCAGATTCAATATAAGTGTTAATTTTTTTACCGTAATGAATGGCTTTAAAGGCAGCTGAACCTTCTTTTATAGGATCACCAGGTTTAATTTTTAAGTCTATCAGTTTACTCGGTTGGTAATATATATATTCTTTTGTATCTGAAATAGCGATGGATGTATTTTCAGGGAAAAAATCTTTTATGACATCCATAATTTCTTCTATTTCTTTAGGATCCACTTTTAAACACCTCGTTTGTCCACTTTTATGTTTTAATATTTTTATTTTACTACATATTTTAAGAAATGAAATAGAGAAGAACGTATAATTATGAGAATATTTCGTAATAAAATTTATTTTTCTTAAAATTTAGCATAGTTTATTTTCATCCATTTTAGCAATAATTTTGCATGTACCTTTATAATGTATATTAACCTTTAGTAACTTATGTACTAAATAGTATTGAAAAAAAAACCAAAATTATGGTAATATTCACTTTAGTTATAAATATTTATTTAAAAGTTCGAATTTTTCTATTAACGGGGATAAAATTTTAGCATTAAATGCTCAAAATGGCACCCTTTTTATAATAATAAAATTTTATTTTATTTGTTTTATGATAAATTATATCAACATAGTAATTATGGACGTATGATGCAAATTTCATTCTGGAGAAAGTTGGGGTAATCAATGCAATTACAGCAACATTCAATTTCTGAAACGATTTCAAAGAGATATTTCCAAGAAATTGATAGCATAAATCAATATAACGGAATTGAAGAATTTTTCAACATTGAATCAAAATTATTATTTGAAATATTTCATTTAGAGGCGGAAAAAGCAAAAAAATCATTGCATGAAATCATTGATATTTTATCCATCCGTTTTGGAAAGCAAGTTATTAAAGAAATAAGAAATTATTTTATGACTCTTTCGTCTATCGTTGCAAGAAAGCTGATGGAGAACCAGGTTCCCTCGAAAAAGGCCTTTGCCTTTAATGTTGCTTGCGTTGATATGATACAAAATAAAATGAAGGATGCAGAGTTTCTGCAATTTGCCGATGAATTAATCGACTTTTATGTAAGTTTTATTGCCGATAGAAAACAGCCTACTTTCCGCCATCAAACAGTCAATAAAGTGATTATGTACATAAATGATGAATTGGAAAATGACTTAACTGTAGAGAGTATAGCTCAAAAATTCCATATTAGTACGAGCCATCTTTCCCGCATCTTCCGCGAGCATGTAGGAATCACTTTAGTAGAGTATTTAAATGTAAGAAGAGTGGAAGAATCGCAATATTATTTGAGACATACGAATAAAAGCATCACATCGATTTCTGAACAGTTTCATTTTTGCAATCAAAGTTATTTTACTCGGATTTTTAAGAAGTATACGGGAGTTACGCCAAAGCACTTCAGAGATGAATTGCATCATGAATTCTTTCGATTCGAATTTCCGGAAACAGCAAATGTCGAAAAGGAAAAATAAGGTGTCATTCATTTTGACACCTGCTATTTGAAATTATATTTTAGATTCCGTATACTTCAATTTAGTGAAATATTAATAGTAGGTGGAAAAATGAAAAAATTAACGTTGTTTATACTTTTCGGCATTTCGCTATTTGTATTATCAGGGTGCCAAGCAGTTGAAAATCAAGAAGGGTTTTTCTATCACACCTTTGTTAAGCCAATGGATTGGTTATTGAATACGTTTGGTGAATGGTTTGGCGGCAGTTACGGGTTGGCTATTATCGCCATTACTATCATCATTCGTCTTATTTTGATGCCTTTCATGTTGCGCAATTATCGCCAACAATCCATTATGAAATCCAAAATGGATATCATTAAACCAAAAATGGATGAAATTCAAGAAAAATTGAAAAAGGCAACAACAAAAGAAGAGCAAATGAAAATTCAGCAAGAAATGTTAGCCTTATACCGCGAACACAATATCAATCCATTGAATCTAGGATGCTTGCCGATTTTAATTCAAATGCCAATTATCATGGGATTATATTTTGCCATCCGCTATTCTGATGAAGTATTATCCCATAAATTTTTATGGTTTAACTTAGGAAACCCTGATTTCATCATTACTGCCATTGCAGGGCTTGTTTATTTCATACAAGCAAAAGTATCATTATGGACAGTCCCTGAAGCTCAAAAACAACAAATGAAGATAATGGTATATATTTCACCGATTATGATTGTCATCATTTCGCTTTCTTCCATGGCTGCTTTGCCATTGTATTGGTCTGTCAGCGGATTGTTGCTTATTTTCCAAACATATTTAGGAAGAAAATATTATTCAGAACATCCAGCAAAAGAAACCAATTAAGCAATATAGTCGAGTCTTGCGGCTCGGCTCATTTTTTTGCAGTAAAACTATGAAAATAGTGATAAAATAAAAGAGCCAATTTTGAATGGACAGAATCAGGTGATTTTTGATGAAAACAAATAAAAAAAGTTATTTACGCATTGGTTTATTACTCATTGGGATTATTGCGATTGCGGCTGTGATTTTAATAGTGAATATGAACCAACAGGTAAATGAGCAAGAAGAAGTGGATGAAAAAGAGACAACGGTCGATTCGGAAGTGACAGAAGATGAAAAAGAAAAAGAACTGACACAGGAAGAAAACGGAAACTCAGATGCAGTACAAAAGGAAGAGACATCTCCAGAGAAACAATCTGCGGAACACCAAGAAAAAAAAGAACAGACGCAACATAAGCAAGGAACAAAAGAGCATAACGGCTATATTGAAGGCCAACAACTTCCAAGCAAACCTACCTATATACAAGGAGTTTTAATTGCCAATAAAAAATATCCGCTTCCAAAGGATTTTGCACCTGGAGAAAGCAAAGAAGCCCGGGCAGCCTTTGAAAAAATGGCGCAAGATGCAAAAAAACAAGGGTTTGAGCTAGTGGCATTTAGCACCTATCGTTCTTATGAATATCAGGCAACCCTTTATAACAGTTATGTAGCTAGAGACGGAAAAGAAAAGGCAGACCGCTACAGTGCACGTCCAGGATATTCCGAACATCAGACAGGGCTAGCCTTTGATATTGGAGAAAAAGGTCGGGAAGATTTATGGTTGGAAGAAGCATTTGGAGAGTCTCCTGCTGGCAAATGGCTGGCTGAAAATGCCCATAAATACGGATTTATTTTAAGATATCCGAAGGGGAAAGAAAACATCACAGGCTATATGTATGAAGCATGGCATTTCCGTTATTTAGGCGTAGAACTTGCGACGAAAGTAAAAGAATCAGGACTTACACTAGAAGAATATTTAGGAATTAATTAATAAAAAATAATTCGTTTTTCCAAAGGCAACATTCCTTTTGGAGAAACGAATTCTTTTTTATTTATAAGATTGGAGAAAGAAGTCTTGAGATGGACTCTTTAAATTTAATGATTATTGGGCGATGTTCGTATTGTTCCAGCGTCAATTCCCGGGAATCTAAAATATCCTTTTCGAAAATTTCGGCTAACTCATGGCAAATTTTACGGTTATAAATAAACGCATTCACTTCAAAATTTAATTTGAAGCTTCGAACGTCGATATTGGCCGTGCCAACGGAAGCTGCTTCGTCATCGATGACAATGGTTTTTGCATGGATGAATCCTTTATCGTAAATATATACTTTTGCTCCTGCTTTCAATAATTCGCCGATATAAGAATAGGTAGCCCAATAAACGAATAAATGGTCAGGTTTATTAGGTATCATAATGCGTACATCAATTCCGGAAAGACAAGCCACTTCAATGGCATTTAAGAAGCTGTTATCCGGAATAAAATAAGGTGTTTGTATATAAATATATCGTTTGGCTTCCATTAGCAATTTTAAATAAGCATTTTTTATATTGGGCCAATCCGTATCAGGGCCGCTGGAGATAATTTGCATGGCGACACTGCCCTTTTTCGGAATAGCAGGGAAGTAGCGGTCCGAGTAGTCTATTTTATGTTCGCTGGCTTGATTCCAATCTAAAATAAATCGCGTTTGAAGGGGGTGAACAGAACTGCCTTCAATGCGCAAATGGGTGTCTCGCCAATAGCCGAATTTGCTGTTTAAACCGAGATATTCATCGCCGACATTGAATCCGCCGATGTAGCCGATTCGGCCGTCAATGACAACAATTTTCCGATGGTTTCTAAAATTGAGGCGCGGATTGATCAGGGGAAAAATTGAAGGGAAAAAGACTTCCACTTCTCCTCCTAAATCCATCAATTCTTTAAACTGTCTTTTTTTGATGCCTCTTGAACCCATTTCATCGTATAAAATTCGCACCTTGACCCCTTGTTTTGCTTTCTTTTTCAGCACCTCATAGATTCTTTTCCCTAAATTATCAAGCTTAAAAATATAATATTGAATGTGTATATGATCTTTCGCATTGGATATATCATTAATTAAGGACTGGAATTTTTCGACCCCATCATCAAAGATTTGAATATGATTATCTTGGGTCAGCACTGCACCTCCAGTAATTAAATTCATTTGAATCAAGTTTTTATAATGTCTGACATAATCTTCGTTGAAATGGAATGTATCGTCTTCAAGGGCGTCAATTTGATATTTAATTAAATTATCGATGCCGATATCCTTTTTTCCTTCCCAGCGAAACAAATGTTTCTTCCTCAATTGTCTCCCTAGCAATAAATACAAAATAAATCCTAAGAATGGCAAGAAGAATAGCACAAGAATCCATGCCCATGTGGAAGAGGCATCTCTTCTCTCTAAGAAGATGATGGTAATGGCGAGAAAAATATTTAGAACAAATAATATAGGAATGAAAGGAATTGAATTAATAATAATGCTCATTCCACACCCACCTACTCCCCCAATCATTATATATTATTATAACGGATTTGCCTCTTGAATAGAAATTATTGGTATAAGGTAGTTTGAATTATCCTTTTTGGCAAGACCACATACTTCATATCAAAGTTGCTTCTGCTGTTGCTAAGGACTTTACAGCACCATTAGTATTGTTCAGCTTGTAAATAAATATCAGTAAAATCGCCTTGGGCAAGTTTTTTGCTATTGATAAAGAATTTGATGATTCCTGAATCTCCCCACATAATATCCAGGTCATCATCGGAAACAATTTGAAAAAGCAGCGTATCGTATCGTTTTAACAAACTTGAATCGTTGCGAGTATCGTGGTGAATAAAGTAAGGGTAGCCGCCAATTTTATGTTCCGCTCCTAAAAAATATTCAAAATAGTGTTCTTCCATCGTGCGCCCATCATCGAGACGTCTTGACAAATCAACAGGTCGGATGAATTTTGTTAACCGATAATCCATTGCTGAAACCGGTTCGATGGTATTGGAAAATTGAAGAATCATTTCATTTTTTATGGGGGAATAAATGTCCTTCGGTAAGAAAGAAAAATCCGTGACTAGATCTTTTTCGGGTAAAGGTTTTGGATAATAGCGCACTTTAAAATAATGCTGGAAAATCTCTTCGCTCATTTGATAAGCAACTAAGGAAGGAGAAATAAAAAACTGCAAAATGCCCTTTGAAGGAAAAGGATGAAACGAATGGATTTGTTCAAAATTAATTTGCGCAAGGAAGATTAAATAATTTCCATCAATATCTTTCGGATAGTGCATCGTTTTGGGCAAGTAAGGATGGCCTGAACATTTGCTGTCCGTTGCTTTCGTTTGTTGTATTTTTGGATGTATCGTGATTGCTTTCAATGAGGATGCCTCAAGCCTTGTTCGAAGTCCTTCAAATTGGGATGGCAAAGGTAACGAATGTAAAGTATCCACTTTCTATCCTCCAAAATTATTTTTATCTTTAATAAAACCACTTATTGTAAATATATGCACGGCTTCCAGGGTTTTTCAAAATAATTGAAAAAGGGCGCCTGAATTAATTCAGACGCATTTCATTTTACATACAGTATGGAAATTTTATTTGAAGGTTGGAATGGAAAGAATTTATCCTTCATATTCAGTGCGAAGGGATTTTTTTGAATGTTTGAAAAAGACAATAAGTGCAATGACAAAGAGGGCTATGATTGCTGAAATGTAATAAGTAAATGATGCCCCGACATTAAATAAACCGGTGAAAACAAGCGGACCGATTATTCGCCCTAAATTATCCATTGAGTAGGAGATGCCTGAAGCAAGACCAAATTTACCGCCGGATTCCTTCGTTGTTAAGGAAACGACGCAAGTTCTAGCCAAGGCATTTCCCGCTGTAAAGACGCAAAGTGCAATGCCAGCCATCACTAAGTTAGATGTCATTGTAATGAAAACAAGTCCGATGGCAGTTATAATTTGAGC
This sequence comes from Ureibacillus thermophilus, assembly GCF_004331915.1. Lineage (NCBI taxonomy): Bacteria > Bacillati > Bacillota > Bacilli > Caryophanales > Caryophanaceae > Ureibacillus > Ureibacillus thermophilus. Next base: position 211,193 of record NZ_CP036528.1, on the reverse strand, counting down.
AGCAAATAACCATTTTGTTTCAGTGCCATCTTTAATTCGCCGGATAATGCCGCCTTGAATACCAGCATCAACAAATCCGCTGAACATGAATAAAGATCCGAGCTGCGCCGGTGTAATATCAATGCGATCGATTTGGAACAGCTGGAAGGTTGCTTCTACACCAGCCAAAATGAATGTAACGAAGAAAGAAAAAGCAAATAAATAACGAATGCGGTATTGGAAAAGTGTAGAAGCGCCTTTTGGAATAAGTTCCCGCTTCGCTGCTTCTCCTTTTCTTTCCGGCTCTTTCAAACCAATGAGAGCAACAACAAAAAGAATGGCAATTAAGGCTGCTGAAGTTGTGAAAGGTAGGTGCAGTTGAATTTCTCCGAGAACCCCACCGACTGCTGGACCAAAGATGAACCCTAAACCAATAGTCATTCCCATAAGGCCCATGTATTTATTTCGATTTTCATTAGTGGAAACGTCGCTAATATATCCTGTAACAGAAGTATACAGAGCTCCGGAGAACAAGCCGCCAATAAATCGTGACAGATATAAAATAAATAAATTGTCGATAAATAAGCTGAAAATAAGGAAACTTAAACTAAAACCAACCAGACCAATTAAGATCAATTGTTTTCTTCCAAATTTATCAGAAATTTCTCCCCAGAAAGGCGCAGTAAAGAAGCTGGCTAGTGCATAGACGGTTAATAATCCGCCCACATGAACATCATTCCACTGGTTTTCGACAACCACTTCCGGCAAAACAGGAATAATGATTCCAAAACCTAAATAAACTAGAAATTGTATCGATAGTAATAAAAATAGATTTTTCATAACCTTCCTACCTATTTTTGTGAATTAGTATGACAAAGTAATTGTAACTTTACCAACGTTTTAAAACAAGTAAATCGTATGTTTGAAAAACAGCTATGTTTATGAACTTGTAATATAATTGAAAAATTTGAACAGAAATAATCATGGTAAAATTACTATTGGGTAAGGTGTACGGAACTTTTTCACTATTTGCACGTTAAAAATATATATATTTAAAGAATAGGTGGGTATGTATGGCGAAGGAAGCTGATTTGAAGAAAATCGCTTTAAAAATGTCAAAATTAGGGGTAACTGCGACGGTAACAAAATCGCGGTTAGAATTGTTGAAAGTTTTAGCACCACCGAAAACAACAGCACAGTATTAAAAAAATTCCCGCAGAGCGGGAATTTCAGACTGTCGACAAACCCCAACTCAAATGCTTCATTTGAGTTGGGGTTTGTCTTTTTTTTGCTCATCAATTTCTAAGATTCTTCTCTTATTTAGGCTGTAAAATCAAAGTCTATGGCTTGTTCAATCTTCCTTACCAAATGATCTTCTGGAACCAATTGATCAAGAGCCACCATTTCCAATTGATTTCGATTATTGTCAGTACGCTTCGATAACATCCTAAATTTCCCCCGTTAACCAAGAATTCTATCCCTATTATACAAAAAAAGCCTGTAGATTTGGCCCCTAGTTAGGGACTTTGTCTACAAGCTGGAGGCTGGGACATAAACAAAAAATTAAAGGGGCAGTTGAAAGAGTTTTGATAAAAAATTGATATAACTAAAAATTGATTGGAGTGACGGGGCGACTCCTGCGGGAACAGCCCGTGTCTCGAGACACCGCAGGAGCGAAGTAATGAGCTCCGAGGAGGCTCGAGCCGGGCCCGCGGAAAGCGTCCCCGGAACGGAAATCAATTTTAATAACATATCAAAAAAACATCATTTTCTCCTTGGAGAAAATGATGTTTTTTTAGATTTGTCCCAGCCTCTTTTATAATTCATCTTCATTTGCAGAGAACATATATTTTCTATAATGGTATTTCATGCTGAAAACAAGGCCGATTGCTAAAGCATTCCCCATGAGCGAACTTCCGCCATAACTGATAAATGGGAGCGGGATGCCGGTAATCGGCAATAATTGTATAGTCATTCCAATGTTTTCGAATACATGGAAGGTAATCATGGCAATGATTCCTGCACATACATATGTACAGAATGGATCTTTTAATGTAAGAGTGATTTTTGTTAAATGATAAATTAACAAAAAGTAAAGACAGATAACAAAACTTGCGCCGATAAAGCCCCATTCTTCGCCTATTACAGAAAAGATGAAATCAGTGTGGTTTTCTGCTACATATACTTCCCGATTCATATACCCTTTGCCGAATATTTCCCCGGAACCAATGGCGTTGAGTGAAGTAATTAAATGGTATCCATCTTTGTCTGCGTATGAATATGGATCGAGCCATGAATAAATTCGTCCTAACTGGTATGATTTCACACCTAAATACTTTGCAAGAAAGTCTTGCATATAGATGGCCATCATTAATATCGTTCCTGCAAGTCCAGCACCACCGGCTAAAATCGGAACAATGATTTTCCATGAAATCCCTGCCACAACAACCAAAGCGACAGTAATGGCTATAAATACTAAGGAAGAACCTAAGTCCGGCTGCTGCATAATTAATGCAAGGGGTACTAATAAAGTTAGACCGATTTTTCCTAGTAATAAAAAGTCCGTTTTGATCGTTTTATTTGGAAATTGTTCGTGATGGGTGCTAATTAATTTGGCCGCTGCGAGAATATAAAATGTTTTCATAAACTCGGAAGGCTGAATACTTCCTATAGGGAGATTATACCAGCTTTTAGCTCCGTTTTTTGGTTCACCAATTTGACCTTGACCTTCAGGCATAAAAATGAGCAATACTAGAAGAAAAATTCCAAAGCCGTATAAATACCAAGACATTTTCTTATATTGCTCTGGTTCAAAATACATGACAAAAGCAATGATGAAGGCACCAATGAAGTACCATTGCAATTGTTTTATAACGAAATTTGTTTCGCCATATTGCCCCGTTGTTTGAGCTGAGGAAATGGCTAATAAACTAATGATTAAAAAAGTGATGAGGATAGCAGCAAGCTTCCAATCGAATCTTTCTGCAAAATTTCTGTTATGTTCCATTTTGTCCACCTATGTTCTATAATATTGCATTTAACAATTTACTTCTATCAATATACTGTATCATATTTTATAATGCATTATCTTAAAAAAGTACAATTCCAGACTTAATATATAAGTTAAAGACGAAGCCAATGTGAAATTGTTTCAAAAAAACATTATAACATCATATAATAAACTTAATGGTTGTGGTAATGGAGAGTGAGTGATTGAATGGCAAAAAAACATAAGACGATTGATGACTATTTATATCATTTATACATACATATGAACGATGTCGATCGGTTTGTTATTTTCAGCGGATTGACTTTGAAACAGTTTATTGGATCTGTTAATTCAATAAAAAATATTTTGCTGTTAAAACAACATTACGATGATGGATTATTTAATATGCATACGCAGCTTGATTATGTCCCGAATGATGAAATAAAAAATTTCGTAAAAAAAATGGATGATTCGGATCGTGATATATGCTGGGTGGATTTTTCGAATGAAAAGCAAATCAATCAATTAACTCCCACGGAACTAGCGGAATTATTATATTTGGGGCATAAGAAAGAACCTGTCACAAGCCCATTTTTTGTGAAGTTACAAAATCGTTATGTATATTGTTCATCTGCAGATGATCAAACGACAAAGATTTACTTTCGCTACTTGGAAGACTTTGAAATGCTTATTTCAAAGCTTATCAATCAAATAATCAAAGAGAACGGCGGCAATGGAGGCTTCTTTCGCAGAAAAGCGAAAGAACGAATTCCGGAAGTAGATGCTGAGGCATTAAGGGTTTATCGCAATTATTTTAAAGAAGGTGCACTTATTTCGGTTTATAAGGTGGAAAAGCCAGAAAATCATTTTGGTGTTGAAATTCGCACACTCTCCGAATACGATTACCCTGATGAAGTATGGAACGATTTAAAAATCATATTAAAACACGATTATGATGAACTGATTAAATTAACGTAACTTCACTGTCTAAGGGTGTCATGACAGGGAGTTTTCTTTTTGTATTCATGAAGTCATTCTTTTCATGATAAACTAGTATTACTTAAAACTTGGAGGTCGAACAATGAAAAAAAGGATCGGATTATTATACGGGGGAAAATCCGCGGAGCATGAAGTTTCGCTTATTACTGCCACTGCGGTGACAAAGGCGATTGATTTCGATAAATATGAAGTGATTCCCATTTATATTACCCTTGAAGGGGAATGGTGCAGAGGCCCTCAGTTGACAAAACCCGCAGAATCAGTTGACGAATTGAAATTTACGAAGAATGTAAGCAATCCAAATTACATTCTTGAGTTTATTTTAGATGAAAATGACAAACAAGCCAAATTTGATGTAATTTTTCCTTTACTTCACGGCACGTATGGAGAAGATGGCACTGTTCAAGGGCTTCTTGAACTGTTGAATCTGCCTTATGTGGGAAATGGGGTGCTTTCTTCTGCTGCTGGAATGGATAAAGTCATCATGAAGCAATTGTTCAGCGTAGCAGGGTTGAATCAAGTACCTTATGTGTATTTTATTCGCTATGAATGGGATCATCAGAAAGAAGCGATGATTTCAAAATGTGAAGAAACATTAACTTATCCAATGTTTGTGAAACCAGCCAATTTAGGTTCCAGTGTTGGAATCAGTAAAGCATCAAATCGGGAAGAATTGGAAAAAGCGATTAATATTGCGTTTAAATATGACCGAAAAGTGGTTGTCGAACAAGGAATTGAAGCCCGGGAAATTGAAATGGCTGTGCTTGGCAATAATGAACCGAAAGTATCCGTTGCTGGAGAAATAAAACCGACAACGGAATTTTATGATTATGAATCCAAATATAAAGATGGATCTACAAAATTAATTATTCCTGCAGACATTTCCCCTCAAGTGGAAGCGAAAATGAAAGATATGGCAATCCGCGCATTTAAAACTCTTGATTGCGCCGGTCTTGTGCGGACGGATTTCTTTGTGCGCGGGGATGAAGTGTTCATTAACGAAGTAAATACAATGCCAGGTTTTACGCCGTATAGCATGTATCCATTGCTTTGGCAAAAGAGCGGGTTAAGCTATCCAGAATTAATTGATAATCTGATTGAACTTGCGATTGAACGGCACAAAGAAAAACAACAACTTCAATTTAATAAAGAATAAGTTGGGATGAATGATGAGAAAAAAAATTCAAGATATTGCAAATTGGTTAAATGTCGATGCTGGAAAATACGGTGACATCTTAGTAACGGGCGTTTCCATTGATACAAGAACCATAAACGAAGGGGAATTATTTATTCCTTTTCGCGGAGAAAAAACGAATGGACATAAGTACGTACCCCAAGCCTTTGAAAAGGGGGCAAGCTGCTCTTTATGGATGAAAGATGAGCCACATCCTCCCAAAGATGTGCCGCTTCTTTTCGTAGATGATTCGGAATCTGCATTGCAGCAAATGGCGCGCAAGTATCGTGAAGAATTGCAAGCATCTTTTATCGGTATTACTGGTTCAAATGGAAAAACGTCATCTAAAGATATTTTGGCGAGCTTGCTTTCTCCTTTTTATAAAGTGCAAAAAACCATAGGCAATTTTAATAATGAATTAGGTTTGCCTCTAACCATTTTATCCCTTGATGAAGATACGGAAATGGCTGTTCTTGAGATGGGAATGAGCGGGTTTGGAGAAATTGAATTTTTGTCAAACCTAGCGAAACCTCATTATGCCATTATTACAAACATTGGGGAAGCCCATATGCAGGAGCTTGGTTCCAGAGAAGGAATCGCAAAGGCGAAATTTGAAATTATAAACGGTTTCGATGCAGAGGGTGTTTTATGTTACGATGGAGATGAACCGTTATTAAGGGATTTAGTAGAAAGAACGCCGCAGTTAAAAACGAAATCATTCGGCTTCCAATCAGGAAACGATTTAACCGTCCGCAAAATTGAAACGACGGAAAAAGGCAGCCGCTTTATCGTAGAAGGGGAATTAAACGGCGAATTTTTCATACCGGTCTTAGGGAAACATCAGGTGAAAAATACATTGGGAGCTATGCTGGTTGCAAAAGCAATTGGATTATCTGAAGAACAAATTCGACAAGGTTTGTCTCAAGTATCTTTAACTGATATGCGAATGCAGCTTGTTCCTTTAGGAGACCTTTTATTTATCAATGATGCCTATAATGCAGCTCCTACATCCATGAAAGCCGCCATTGAATTTCTTCAATCTACGTCAATGAGAAAAGATAAATGGCTTGTATTAGGAGATATGTTGGAACTTGGGGAAAAAGAGCGCGAGTTCCATGAACAACTAGCAAACTATATCGATGAACAAAAAATTTCAAAAATTTGTTTATTCGGCCCTCGCATGGAATGGCTATATCATCGGTTGGCCCCAAAATTTCCGGGGCGGATTTTACACACGAAAGAGGATTACGGAAAAATCATTGATGAGATTAAACAACATGCCACTAAAGATTCTTTAATTTTGTTAAAAGGTTCTCGCGGCATGAAATTAGAAACGGTTTTAAAAGCATTTCAATAAGAATTCAGCAAAAAGTGAAATTCAAGAAGCTCCCATTCTATTAAAATAGAAATGAAGGAAGTTTTTAGTGAATTTCACTTTTTTGTCGGATGGGAGTGGGTTTGATGGCAATTGGCGTTTTAATGCTGCATGGTTTTTCAGGAGGCCCATATGAAATAGAGCCTTTGGCGGAATACATACGAAAGCATACAGATTGGATTGTGGAAACCCCAACTTTTTGCGGCCACGGGGAAAATTTATCGCTAAAAGGAATCACTGGAGAACATTGGCTACATGATGCGGAATTGGCTTATAAAAAGTTGGCGGAAAAAGTGGAGAAAATTTATGTCGTAGGCTTTTCCATGGGGGGAGTCATCGCTTTATATTTAGCCAATCGATACCCTGTTGAAAAATTAGTGCTTCTTAGCGCGGCAGTGAAATATATTGCGCCAAAGCAGCTAGTGATCGAATTGCAAAAGATGGCGAAAGAAGCGGTCGAAGGACATTTGAAAAATAATGAATTATTTAAGCATTATGAGTACAAGCTAAGAAATGTACCGGTTAGTGCGGCAATTCAATTCATGCGAATCGTTCGGCAAGTTGAGCCTTATGTAGGTTCTATTCAAATTCCAACCTTTATTGTACAAGGAAAATGCGATGGCATTGTTCCATATACAACAGCCCAATACTTATATGATAAGCTGCCTACGACAGAAAAATATCTTTATTTTTCTGCATGTGGGAGACACCTTATTTGTTATAGTGATGATTGCAATTCATGGTTTTCGGATGTATTGCAATTTTTAAAAATGTAAAGCATTATCTTTGCATACTTTGTAAGTACCTGTTAGACTAGGGAAAGCAATGGATACATTTTACACTAAGACTCTTCAATAGTGTGAAGAGTGCTTTTTTTTGAATGAATCGGTTTTATTCTATCCGAACATACGAAATGCATAGAATGGAACCGCTCGGCAAAGACCGGGCTTTCCTTTTCATATATTTTATTTAATCGAAAGTTGGAGAATGTTTATTTTGACGCTAGGTTAGCTAAAGCTCGACATTTGCCGGCACTTCATCTGAAAAATGTAACCATTTGTCAACTTAAGAGAAAAAAGGAGATTGAAGAGTTTGACAAATTTTTCAGAATTTAATATTAGTGAATCTACATTGCGTTCATTAAAGCGTATGGGATTTGAAGAGGCAACGCCGATCCAAGAAGGGACAATCAAATATGCTTTAAAAGGCCGGGACATTATTGGTCAAGCACAAACAGGTACCGGCAAAACTGCAGCATTTGGAATTCCCATTATTGAAAAAATCGATACAAAAAATCCTGATATTCAAGCGTTAATTATTGCCCCAACTCGAGAACTTGCCATTCAGGTATCTGAGGAACTTTATAAAATTGGATATGATAAACGAGTAAAAATATTATCGGTTTATGGTGGACAGGATATTGGACGACAAATTCGAGCTTTAAAAAATAAACCGCAAATTATTGTCGGTACGCCAGGTCGTATTATCGACCATATCAACCGACGCACTTTAAAGCTCGACCATGTTCAAACTCTTGTGTTGGATGAAGCCGATGAAATGTTAAATATGGGCTTCATCGATGATATCAATGCGATTTTAGAAAAAGTGCCTGAAAATCGCCAAACATTGTTGTTCTCTGCAACGATGCCGCCAGCAATTCGTAAAATCGCAACGAATTTCATGAAAAATTCAGTAGAAGTAAAAATTAAATCAAAAGAAATGACCGTTGAAAATATTGAACAATATTTTGTGAAAACCCAAGAACGGGAAAAATTCGATATTTTAGCCCGTTTATTGGATGTCCACCAGCCGGAACTGGCCATTGTCTTTGGCCGAACAAAACGCCGCGTGGATGAATTAGCGCAAGCGTTAAACATCCGTGGATATTTGGCGGAAGGAATCCATGGAGACTTAAGCCAATCAAAGCGTTTATCCGTGCTGCGCCAATTTAAAGAGAATAAAATTGATATTCTTGTGGCGACAGATGTAGCGGCTAGAGGATTAGATATTTCAGGTGTTTCCCACGTTTATAACTTCGATATTCCACAAGATCCTGAAAGTTATGTACACCGGATTGGACGTACTGGCCGGGCTGGAAAATCGGGTATTGCCGTAACTTTTGTGACTCCAAGGGAAATGGGTTATTTGCGCATCGTAGAAGAGACAACGAAAAAACGCATTACACCGCTTCGTCCACCAACTCAAGATGAAGCTTTAGCAGGCCAACAAAAATTGGCTGTTGAAAAACTCATTGAAATTGTCCAAGGGAATGATTTAAAAGATTACCGTATTCTTGCTGCAGAACTTCTAGAAGATTATGATGCAGTGGATGTTGTGGCAGCAGCCATTAAATCCTTTACAAAAGAACCGGACGATACGCCGGTTAAAATTACTGAAGAAGCTCCATTGCCAAAACGTAAAGAACGTTCAAGCGAACGTACAAGAGGAGGCCGCGGAGTACGAAAAGAAGGCCGCGGTCGAAGAGAAAAAAGCGGACGACGTAAAGGACGGTAAAACAATAAAAGCAGGAAGGGAAATCCCTTCCTGTTTTTTATACTTTTTGAATGGATTCGATATACTGTTTTCGCAACTGCACTTTTTGGATTTTACCGGATGCTGTTTTAGGCAATTCATCCACAAAAGAAGCGCCTGTAATGGCTTTAAAATGAGCCAATTTAGAACGTGTGAAATCAATTAGTTCTTGTTCTGTTACGCTGTGTCCTTCTTTTACTACTACGATGGCATGAGGAGTTTCTCCCCATTTTTCGTGAGGTACAGCAATCACGGCTGCTTCTTTCACAGCAGGATGTTCATATAATACGCCTTCCACTTCGATGGAAGAAATGTTTTCGCCGCCGCTGATGATGATGTCTTTCTTGCGGTCTGTAATATCGATATAGCCTTTTTCATCGATTGTACCTACATCGCCTGTATGAAGCCAGCCGTCTACGATTGTTTCCAACGTAGCAGTTTCGTTTTTCCAATAGCCTTTCATGACGCCATGGCCCCGAACGATGATTTCACCCATTGTTTTGCCGTCATGAGGTACTTCTTCACCGTTTTCATCCACCACTTTGACTTCCGTGCCGATGAATGGTGTCCCTGCTTTTGCTTTCAAGCGCATTTTTTCTTTTTCCGGCAAATCTAAATATGGAGATAAAATGCGAGAACCTAGGCTAAGCGGCGAAGATTCTGTCATTCCATATACTTGGATGAATTCCCATCCTAAGTCTTTTTCAACACGTTCAACGAAAGCTGGAGGCGGAGCAGAACCAGCGATAACAACTCTTACATTTTTAGGAATTTCCGGTTTGTGTTGATCGTAATATTGCAATAATGTGTTTAAAACAGTCGGCGCCATGTGAATGACTGTGACGTTATATTTTTGAATGGCATCAAAAATTTGGTCAGCTGCCACTTTTCTCAGAGTGACATGAGTGGCACCATTGGCAGTATAGTAGAATGGAGAACCCCATCCGTTTACATGGAACATTGGCAAGACATGCAAATAGACGTCTTGATCCGTTACGCGCAAGAAATGCATGGAGCTTAAAGCATGCAAATAGTTGTTTCGATGAGTAAGGAGTACGCCTTTTGGATTGCCAGTTGTTCCGCTTGTGTATAATAAGCTGCATTCATCGTTTTCATCCAGTTCAACCCGTTCGAAGGATGAACCATCAAAAGAAGCGAGCCATTCATCATAGTTGATTTCATTCGTTTTGTCGTCTTGATTGTGAACAATAATGGTTTTTACACTAGTGAGTTTTGATTTAATCGGCTCAATTAAATGATATAGCTCTTGATCCACAAACAATACTTTTGATTCACTATGATTTAATATAAAAAGATAATCTTCTGGTTTTAAACGAATATTTAAAGGCACCATCACTCCGCCAACTTGATAGATGCCGTAGAAACCCTCAAGCATTTCAATTGTGTTTGGAGCGAGATAAGCTACTTTATCATATTTTTGAATGCCTAATGATTGAAGCCCTCTTGAAAGTTGGTTTACCCGATGATTAAATTCGCGATACGTGTACCGGCGATCCCCTTCATAACCGATGATGGCTTCTTTTTCTCCATATAATGCTACGGCACGATCTAAAAAATGAGTTAAAACTAAAGGTACATTCATTCTACATACACCCCTTTTAGAAACTTTAATTTGATTGTGACCATTTCTGCAAATCGTAGATAGTCTATTATGGTATATATGAATTTAAATACCATAAAAATGAATCGTTTTCAAAGAGAATTTAGAATTTTGAAACAAATTGTTTGGTAATCCGTATAGTATAGTGAGTCATATGAGAGGTGAGGAACATGAGACGAGAACCTGAATATCAAATTCCCCGTAAAGGTTTAACAGTTTGGCGATTATATGGTTTCATTTATACTTTTTTTCTATCCATCATAGCAGGGGTTCTTTGTTTTTTTACATATAAATGGAATTGGTTCCATATTGTTTATTACGTTGCAATTGCTGTGGTGATCATTGTTGGTTTTGCCTTAATTTGGCTTTTTCCAAAAATCCGATGGAATCATTGGCGATATGAGGTAAGGGAACAGGAAATTGAAATTCAAAGCGGCCTTTTCGTTGTAAAAAGAACTTTAATCCCAATGGTGCGTGTGCAGCATGTGGATACTACCCAAGGTCCAATTTTAAAAAAATATGATTTGGCAAATATTGCGATTTCCACAGCCGCTACGACCCATGTGATTCCGATGTTGATTACAGAAGAAGCTGACCGTTTGCGGGCAAGAATTTCTGAATTGGCAAGGGTGGCTGAAGATGATGTATAAAAAATATAAACTTCATCCGGTGTCGGCCGTTATTAATTTTTTAAAAGGCATTAAAGAATTATTGATTCCATTGTTTCTTGTATTGATTGCAAACGGTTTTCATAGTAATGCGGATGAGGCAAATATATGGGAATATATCCCGATGCTCGTTTTTTTGGCAGTCCTCATCTTATACTTAATCTCAGGAATTATAAAATGGCTGACTTTTGTTTATTGGTTTGAAGAGAATGAGCTGAGGGTGGAATATGGGTTATTCGTGAAAAAGAAGCGATATATTCCCTTTGATCGGATCCAAAGCTTCAATTATAAAGAGTCTATCTTTCATCGGTTGTTTGGTCTTGTGGAAGTTTCTGTGGAAACTGCAGGAAGCACAGATGGTAGGCCGGAAGCAGTCTTTACGGCTATTACAAGAGATGCTGCGAACATAATAGAAAAAGAGACGAAAAAAGCAAAGGTTGAACAAAAGCAGGATGATGAAGTGGCGCATTCTGTTTCTTCGGAGGAAGCTCTCCAAGAAGTCCGAGTAATCCATAAAATGTCAACAAAGGATTTAATGCTTCTAGCCACTACTTCTAATAGCATCGGCGTTGTAATTGCAGGGGTAGCGGCATTATTTTCGCAAATTGTAGATGTTATTCCTACTGATTGGATTATGGAAGAGTTGTCGGCAATGATTGAATTTGGCATAATGTTTATCGCTGTTCTTATTTTTATTGCGTTTTTCATTGCTTGGATACTATCAATCATCATTACATTCATTAATTATTATGATTTTACAGTGGTTCAGGAAAATGACCGGATTATTATTACGCGCGGGTTGCTTGAAAGAAAGCGGTTCATCATCCCGATCCATCGCGTTCAAGGAATTAAAATCATCGAAAATCCTTTACGGCAATTAATTCAATGTGCAACGGTTGTCGTTGAAAGCGCCAGTTGGGGATTCGGGAAAGGCGAAACAAATATCCTTTTGTTTCCAATTATATCGAAAAGCGAAATGTTGAACCCGCTAAAGCAGTTGTTTCCGCATTTGACATTTGAACTTGATAGAGAGTTTGTTCGTCCGCCAAGAAAATCTAAACCGCATTTTTATAGAGTGTATATCCTTTGCGCACTTCCAATGGTCGGTTTATGTTCTTATTTCTTTTATCCCTATGGTTTATTGTCCATTTACATTGTATTTCTTATTTACTTTCTAGGATTGTGGCAGTTTCAGACGAATGGCTATCGGATTATAGGAAATCAGTTGATTTTAAGATATCGAGTGATCAATTGTGTGACATTTATTGCTGAAAAGAAACGCATTCAAGTAATCCAAAGAAAACAACATTACTTTCAGAAAAAGAAAAGCATTGCTACAGTTCAGGCTACTGTGATGTCCGGGGCTAGCGGTGCCACGGCAAAAGTAGCTCATTTAAATGAATCGGATGTGGATGAGATTCTTTCGTGGTTTGAACGGAGGAAGGAAATGGAAAAAGAGGATGGGACATAAACAAAAAATGATAGAGGTAGCTGAAAGAGTTTTGATAAAAAATTGATTGGAGTGACGGGGCGAGTTCCTGTCGCGCACGCTTAGTTGCAAAGCAAAGCTTTCCTGCGACGAGCCCTCTCGAGATCACGAGGAGCGAAGGAATGACTCAGAGGCGGGCCTGCGGAAAGCGTCCCCTGAACGGAAATCAATTTTCAATAACATATCAAAAAAACATCATTTTCTCTTTGGAGAAAGTGATGTTTTTTTAGATTTGTCCCAGCCTCTTACATAAATAAATTTTTTTATTGTCCAAATTTAGTGTTATTTCATCCGCCAACGTAATATATTTTTTGGTGAGAAGTAGGCAAGCCCTAACAAGAACCCAGTAAGCAATCCACTAATGTGGGCATAAATGTTAATATTTGGCTGCAAAAAAGTCATAATTAATCCAATGATAATGATTGGCATAATGATTTGCTTCAGCTGCGGCATTGTTTTTCTAGTATAGTAGACAAGTGCTGCATAGGATCCAAAAATACCGTAAATGGCTCCACTCGCACCTACAGTGGCATAATCTCCGGATTGCAAAAGAAATGTTGCAACATTTCCAAATAATCCTGAAAGCAAATAAATGGTGATAAAACGCAACTTACCAGCAATTCTTTCCAACTCCGGGCCGAATAAAAATAATGAAAACATATTAAATAAAACATGAAAGAATCCTGCATGCAAAAAAATAGAAGTAATGACCCTCCACCATTCACCTTCAGCAATCAGCCAATTCACGCTCATCCCTAAGTAAAAAATGGTATTGCCAATCACCGGAATCAATGTGAGCAAATAAATGATTAAATTTAGCGCAATCATCGTTGAAACAACAGGATAATATTTGATATATTGCCTGAAATTCTCTGTGCGAACAAACATAAAATTCACCTCGATTTATAAAATTATTATACATTGTAGTTAAATATTAATAAAAGGAGAACTTCATCATATGATAAAGGGAATCGGACTAGATATAGTAGAAATTGAACGAATCAAAGAATTAATGAATCGCAGCGATAAATTTCATAAGCGTATTTTATCAGAACGGGAGTTGAATATTTTTAAGTCTCTTTCGGATAAAAGAAAATGTGAATTTTTAGCAGGGCGATTTGCAGCAAAGGAAGCTTTCTCCAAAGCTAATGGAACTGGAATAAGGGAGGGATGTGAATTTCATCAAATTGAGATTTTAAACGATGCATTGGGAAAACCGGAACTTTATTTTCATGGCCAAGCTGTCAATGGTTTTGTCAGCATTACCCATTCTAGGGATTATGCTGCAGCTCAAGTGATTCTTATGAGTTCATAATTTTTATTGTTGTCCAAAAGCGATAGCATAAACTTCTATTTCCCCTCATATATTTGTCCTACCTAGTTAGAGTAGAAAGGATGGAGTTTTGAAACAGAAAGTTATCATATTTTTCGTTTTGCTGTTAAGCGTCATTGTACTTGGTGCTTGTGGTAAAGATTCGAAGGAAGAAGTTTTAGAGAAGTTGCATGAAAAATGGGCGGAAGGAAAAGGATATGAATTAGAGGCTACAATGGAAATTAAAACTGGCGATGAGCAAAGGGTGTACGATGTCAATGTATGGCATACGCAGCCTGACTTTTATCGGGTACAAGTGTCTCAACAGGATGAAAATGTAACGCAAATGATTATACGCAATAAAGAAGGCGTGTTTGTTGTTACACCTTCTCTCAAGAAAACGTACAAGTTCCAAAGCGAGTGGCCAAAACAAAACAGCCAGCCATATTTAATTGGGGCATTGGCTGAAGACTTATTGGCAGATGAAAATGTCCAAATGGAGGAAACAGAAAACAGTTACATCTTTACTGCGGCAACAAGAAATAACCATAAGAGCATCATGCCTACACAAAAAGTAACTGTTGATAAGAAAACGCTGCTTCCAAAAGCTGTTTCAATTTTAAATGAAGCTGAAGAAGAACAAATGCTCATTACCTTTAAAAAGATTGATTTAAATGTACAACATAAAGAAAAAGAATATGCAGTGGAACAATTTACAAATGACAAAGAAGAAAATGTAGCAACAGAAGAAAAGGAAAGCACAGATTTCCAAACATATTATCCTGTGTTGGCTTGGGATAACACTACTTTAGTGGATGAAAAAAGAATTGAAAATGAAGATGGCGTACAACGGGTGATTTTAACTTTTGAAGGGGATAAGTCCTTCACATTAGTACAAGAACCTATTGAATTAGGAGAAACTTCAACAATTCCAGTGTTCCAACCTGGAGAATTATTAGATTTAGGATTCACAATCGGTGCAATCACAGATCATTCCATCAGTTTTGAAAAAGATGGCGTTTCTTTCTTCATTGCTTCCAATGATTTAACACAAGACGAAATGATTGAAGTGGCAGCTTCCATTACGGCAGGTAGTCTGAAGTAATATCGTTGCTTTGTTGGACGGAGTTTTTTACAATACAAGAAGAAAACCCATAGAAGTTTTAGGGTTAAAAAATGAAAAAGAGGGAAAACTAACAAATGCGTACCAATAAGCACTTCCGTCCAACAAAAGCAATCATTGATTTAAATGCAATTAAATACAATGTTTCTCAATTGAAAAAACATATTCAACCCAATGTGAAAATTATAGCAGTGGTAAAGGCGAATGCTTATGGACATGGAGATGTCGAAGTTGCGAAGGCAGCTCTTGAAGCAGGAGCCAGCATGCTTGCTGTCGCTACTCCAGAAGAAGCGCTTCATGTTCGTAAGCATTTACCTGAACCTGAAATTTTAGTATTAGGCTATTCGCCAACTTCCTTTGCAGAATATGCAGCGAATGAAAATATTACATTAGCCGTATATTCATATGATTGGGTTGAAGAAGCTGAAAAAATCTGTAGTAAGCCATTAAAACTACATATTAAAGTTGATACTGGAATGCATCGCATAGGAGTAACAACCGAAAAACAATTGCGCTCACTGTATGAAAAAATTAAACTCTCTGATCATTTGATTTTCGATGGAATTTTTACTCACTTTGCAACGGCTGATGAAGAAGAGGATGCTTATTTCAAAAAACAAGTGGATAAATTTGAACAATTTTTAAAAGCCTTGCCTGAAAAACCAAGACTTGTGCATGTTGCAAATACTGCAACAGCGTTAATCAAAGATGCACGGTTACAATATGATGCAGTACGTTTCGGCATATCCATGTATGGTTTGGCACCTTCCGAATATGTCAAAGGGAAACTGCCTTATCCACTAAAACCTGCTTTTTCATTAGAAACGGAATTAGTTGCCATTAAACAAATTGAGCCAGGTGAGTCTGTCGGTTACGGTGCTGCTTTTACCGCAGAAAAACCGACTTATATTGGTACACTGCCAATTGGCTATGCAGATGGATTAATTAGGAAATTTAGCGGACAGGATGTTTTAATTGATGGGAAAAGAGTTCCTATTGTGGGCAGAATTTGTATGGACCAATGTATGATTGCTTTACCTACTGCATATAATATAGGTGAAAAAGTTGTATTAATTGGAAAACAAAAAGATGAAGAAATTACGATTGATGAGTGGGCTGCCAAAGTAGGTACTATTAACTACGAAGTTCCTTGCATCATCACCTCTAGAGTACCCAGAATCTACAATATTTAAGAATAAAATTCGACAAAAAACCTCAACAAAAACGATGGAAAACCAATAATTTGTAACATCTTGTCTTTTCTTCTCTATTTGCGAATGTTAGAATGAGAGAGAGTGATGAGATTAGGTTTGTGGTTTTTGTGGAGGTGCTTATTGTGTACGCAAAGAGAGTGAATGATGCAAAGGAAAAAATGGTGGCTCTTCCTCACGGATTGATGAAAGTTTGCGGTGTAGAGAACGAAAACAAAGAGGTAATTGTTTATGTTTCTAAACGCAGAGAGGTTGCTTGTAAACCAAATCAAATACGGGAGGCTTTAATCAAAGGGTATGTAGAAATGGCGCAAATTAATTTGTCGATTTCTTGCGAATGTCTACATGCCGAGTATGAAGCAGAGCATACAGTGGAGCGTCTCGTAAGCGGGGGATGACATTATTGATTGTAAAACGTGGGGACGTTTTCTTTGCAGATTTGTCACCTGTAGTTGGTTCTGAACAAGGTGGCACTAGGCCTGTTTTGATTATCCAAAATGACATTGGTAATCGATTCAGTCCAACGGTTATTATTGCAGCAATAACTGCACAAATTCAAAAAGCGAAATTACCAACTCACGTCGAAATCGATGCAAAAAAGTACGGTTTTGAACGTGATTCGGTAATTTTGCTTGAGCAATTGCGTACGATTGATAAGTCCAGATTAACAGATCGAATAACCCATTTAGACGATGAGTTGATGGAAAAAGTCGACATTGCTTTAGAAATTAGTCTAGGGTTAATTAAATTTTGAATACATAAGAAAGGGTTTTGCTGATAAAGCATAAATTGCTTTATCAGCTTTTTTTGAAGAAAAACAATACGTTATTCAGAAATTAATTTTTATTAGGTGATTAGGACGATTAGATACATAAATAGTCACCATGTCCCTATTAGGAATTCAATATAATTTATGTCATTGATGGAAAGTTATTCAATGGGTTATATTAAATACATACTATCATTTGTTTTATATATTTTCTCTACATAATAATTTTTCTATGAATCGTACACGCAAGGGAAATTCATTGGGGGTGTAAAAGATGTGCAATCACCCGACAGTAAAAATTGTGACAGAGCTGGATATTGTTGCAGCACGTCAATTAACCAGAGATATGGCGAAAGAAATTGGATTTGGAGTAGTCGATCAAGCAAGAATAGCTACAGCAACAAGCGAATTGGCAAAGAATATATATTTATATGCCACCACAGGCGAAATCATTGTTCAGAAAATAGAAAAAGATGGGCAAAAGGGAATTGCCATCACTGCAATAGATAATGGACCGGGCATTGAAAATCCCCATAAAATTTTGGAAGAAGGCTATACAAAATCCAGTGCGCAAGTTGCCGGAATAAAAGGTGTAAAGCGATTAATGGATTCGATCCAAATCAATTCGGTGCTAGGAAAAGGAACTGTGATCAGGGCTGAAAAGTGGCTGAAATAGGGAGTGTATGCTTCTTGAAGGAATTAAAAGTTCAATACGAAAAAGTGTTGTCGGATTATTTATTAAATCAAAATGAAAGCAATTTATATATTGGTCAAAATCTTGTGCGAGAATTGATGCGAAGCAATGTTTCACCTGAAGATTTAGTAAGTATTCATAAACAGTCGCTCGAAAATATTGTTCCTAATCTTCCTGAATCGGTTTTGAATTCATTTGATTTTTTGATTGAAGTAATGGTTCATTTTGGTTTGAAGTTGAAAGAACATCAAAGTTTAATATTAAAGCAAGAAGAAATACGAATTGAAATTGAGTTTGCTGCAAAAATTCTAAATTTATTGCTTGAAACCAAAATTCCCAAACCTATTGGACTTGATATTGGAATGGTTTCTGTACCTGTTCGGAAAATGAATGGAGATTATGTTCATTTTATGCATGATGATGGAAATTATTTAAGTGTTGCGGTTACAGATGTAGTAGGAAAAGGGGTGCCAGCAGCACTTTGCATGTCCATGGTGAAATATGGCTTGGATACATTGGAGTATGCCAATAACAATCCATCCTATGTATTGGAAGTGTTAAACCGCATCATTGAAAAAAGCGTTGATGATAGCATGTTTGTATCGATGTTTTATGGACGATATGATTTAGCTAATGATATATTTACCTATGGTTCGGCAGGGCATGAACCTGCCCTTTACTTTAATTCAAAGGAGCAAACATTCATAGACTTGGATTCAAAAGGATTGTTATTGGGGGTATTGCCGGGAATCAAATATTCACAAAAGGATATTCAACTGTCGGAAAATGATTTTATCATCATGTTTACAGATGGAGTGACAGAATTTCGGAATTATATAGAAAAATTTGATTCCCGTACATATATAAAAGAATTAGCGAAATCATTAAAACATTTCAGCGCTCAAGAGATGTGTGATAAAATATTTGAAAATTTAAATAAATTAAACAATTACCAATTAGAGGATGATTTTACAATTGTCATTCTCAAAAAATATTAAAAAGTAATATCAACATAGGTTTAACTAAGATGTTTTTTGGGAAAGGTACTATAGTCAATTTGGAGGTGTCCTGAATGAATGTCAATGTACAGTTTCGGGAAGAAGAAAATCAAATATATGGAATCATCGAGGGGGAACTTGATACTTTTACAGCTCCTATTTTAAAGGAGGAGCTTGATGAACTTTCAATTAAAGAAAATATGAATGTGGAGTTGGATTTATCGAGAGTTACCTATATGGATAGCACAGGACTAGGGGTCTTCGTTGCATTTTATAAGAAAGTATTAAAAGAAAATGCAAATTTGAAATTGGTACGCCTATCTAGTCGCTTAGCGAGGCTTTTTGACATCACAGGGCTAAGTGAATTAATGGACATAGAAACTGACAAAAAGGTGGAACCTGCCAATGAATGTATTTGACTATGTAGAAATTCGAATACCTGCTAAACCGCAATATGTAAGCGTCATTCGTTTATCAATTTCCGGATTGGCTACTCGATTAGGATTTCTATACGATGAAATAGAAGATATGAAAATTGCGGTAAGTGAAGCGGTGACCAATGTCGTACAGCACGCCTATCAAGGGACTGATGAAGGGGAAGTGGTCATCGGTTGCGCATTATATAAAGAAAAAATGGAAATTATGGTTTCCGATTATGGAAACGGATTTAACTTTGAAGAGATTAAATCCAAAATTGGTCCTTATCGGGAGGATGAAAATATTACAAGTCTGCGAGAAGGCGGACTTGGGTTTTATCTAATGGAAACTTTAATGGACGAGGTGAGAGTGAACAATGAAGGTGGAGTTACTGTTTTCATGACGAAATATGTCGCAAGAGAGCAGGTGAATAAGAATGTCCACAAAATCCCAATTACTTAGGCCGGAAGAAGAAATAAATTCTGCAATTCTTGAGTATCAAAAAACCGAAGATGAAGAGCTTCTCACAAAGATTGTTCTTTACTATGAGAACTTAGTAGAATCAATCGCGAAAAAATATTCCTATGGCAAATCCCTTTATGACGATGTCTTTCAAGTAGGAATGTTAGGCTTATTGGGAGCAATCAAACGTTACGATTCTTCTATTGGCAAGAAGTTTGAAGCTTTTGCTGTTCCAACAATCATTGGAGAAATCAAACGTTTTTTGCGGGATAAAACTTGGGATGTACACGTTCCACGACGCATAAAAGAATTAGGCCCAAAGATAAAATCCGCAGTAGAACACTTAACAATTCAATTGCAACATTCTCCATCCATTCCTGAAATTGCAGAATACTTAGGAGTGGAAGTGGAAGAAGTATTGGAAGCAATGGAAATCGGTAAAAATTATCAAGCTTTATCAATTGACCATTCTATTGAATCAGACGCAGATGGAAGCTCAGTAACATTGTTAGAAATGCTTGGACAAGAAGACGATGGATATGAGCTAACCAATAAAAGAATTATTTTCTCTGAAATTATTAATGTATTATCTGAGAGAGAAAGAAAAATCATCCAACTTACCTTTTTGGAACAATTAAGCCAAAAAGAGGCTGGGGAAATGTTAGGAATTTCTCAAATGCATGTGTCTCGTATTCAAAGAAAGGCAATTGAAAAATTAAAAAGTGCTATTTCGGCTAATAGTGGTGTTTCAATTTAATAGATAAATAAATCAATTTGTGGACAAGCCTGCTTATTTGTTTTTAGAGTGGGCTTTTATTTTTTGCCCAATGCTTCTCCGTTAGTACAGAAAAAATGTTAATGTTAAAATAACTTTGTCTAATTGAAATTTAGTTTTTTTGAAACTGAAAGGCTGTGGAAAAATGGATGAAAAGCAAATGTTTCATTTGATCGCAAAAGATGTGAAGGTAAAACCGTCACAAGTGGAAGCCGTTATTAAACTGTTGGAAGACGGGAATACAGTGCCTTTTATTGCCCGTTACCGTAAAGAAGCAACCGGTTCCCTTGATGAAGTTCAAATTAAATCGATTGAAGACCGGTACCATTATGTACAGCAATTAGAGCAACGAAAAGAAGAAGTCATCCGATTAATTGACGAACAAGGGAAGCTCACAGAAGAATTAGCGGCTGAAATACGGGCGGCAACAATCCTTCAGCGTGTGGAAGACTTGTATCGCCCATATAAACAAAAACGCCGCACTAAAGCAACTATCGCAAAAGAGAAAGGTTTAGAACCGTTAGCCGATGAATTGATGAAATTCGGGATGGATTCGATTGAAAGTTTAGCCAGTCCATTTATCGATGCAGAAAAAGAAATATTGACGGTGGAAGATGCGATTAATGGCGCTAAAGATATTTTGGCCGAACGATTTTCTGATGATGCCAAAGTCAGAGATTTATTAAGAAAATTTACTTGGCGGGAAGGAGTCATCACCACAACGGTAAAAGATGAGCAAAAAGACGAAAAGAAAGTATTCGAAATGTATTACGAATACGAAGAACCTGTAAGAAGCATCGTTCCACATCGCACCCTTGCTATTAATCGTGGTGAAAAAGAAGAAGTGCTGAAAGTGTCCATTCAAGTTCCCCTCGATAAAGCATTGCAAATAATGGAAAAAGAATGGATTCCATTAAAAACAAGCTCGCCTTCCGTGACACCGGTAAAAGAAGCGATTGAAGACAGTTATAAACGTCTTATCCAACCATCCATCGAGCGTGAAATACGGAATGAATTGACAGAAAAAGCGGAGGCCCAAGCCATTCATATCTTCTCTGAAAATTTAAAACGTTTGCTTTTGCAACCGCCAATGCGTGGCATTACTGTTCTCGGTGTTGACCCTGCCTACCGGACTGGATGCAAATTGGCCGTTGTAGATGAAACGGGGAAACTCCTTGAAATATCGGCGATTTATCCACACCCGCCTGTATCAAAAGTGGAAGAAGCAAAAGCGACTGTTAAATCCCTTCTAGCTAAATATCCAATTGACATTATTGCGATTGGCAACGGCACAGCATCGAGAGAAACGGAACAATTTATTGCGGATGTATTAAAAGATGTGGAACGAAAGGTATCATATGTGATTGTCAGTGAAGCAGGGGCTTCCGTATATTCGGCATCGGAAATCGCCCGGGAAGAGTTTCCAGACTTGCAAGTAGAACAAAGAAGTGCTGTATCGATTGCAAGACGTTTACAGGACCCATTATCTGAACTGGTGAAAATAGATCCGAAAGCTGTTGGTGTTGGCCAATATCAGCATGATGTATCCCAAAAAAAATTAGCAGAGTCCTTAACGTTTATTGTTGAAACAGCTGTAAACCAAGTAGGAGTGGATGTTAATACTGCATCAAGCTCTCTATTGCAATATGTTTCAGGTCTTTCCAAAACCGTCGCAGAAAATATTGTAAAAATGCGAAGCGAAAACGGAAAGTTTACATCCCGCACTCAATTAAAGAAAGTACCAAGACTTGGCGCAAAAACATATGAACAAGCCATTGGATTTTTGCGTATACCAGATGCAGAAAATCCATTCGATGCCACTGGGATTCATCCAGAAAGCTATGAAACAGCAGAAAAAATTCTTGAGCTATGCGGGTTATCGAAAAATGATATCGGCACAGAAAAATGCGAAAAGACATTAAGTGAAGTAGATATTGTTCAATTAAGCAAGCAATTAGGCGTTGGAGAAATTACCGTTAAAGATATTGTGGATACATTGATGAAACCAATGCGCGATCCTCGCGATGAGTATCCGCAGCCACTGTTAAAAACAGATGTATTGAAAATGGAAGATTTAAAAGAGGGAATGGAGCTGCAAGGAACGGTTCGAAATGTTGTGGATTTTGGAGCTTTTGTAGATATAGGTGTAAAACAAGACGGACTTGTCCATATATCAAAATTGAAAAAAGGAAGAGTAAAGCATCCCCTTGATGTGGTTTCTTTAGGAGATATTGTAACCGTATGGGTTGAGAAAGTAGAATTGGAAAAGGGCAGAATCGCTTTAACCATGATACCTCCAGAAGAACAAAAGATTGAAAAGAAAGAAGCAAAGTAATTGAATTTTTTGGGAAAGAGGGCGTCTTAAAGACAATGTAAGACGCCCTCTTTGCAACTGTCACATGCTAACCGCAGATAAATTGCGATCAGATGGCGCGTTAGTTTTGATTACCTCGAGAGCATCAAAAATTTTACTATTATAGGTGAGGTGGTTCTGAAAGTTTTCTACTTTCTGGACATCTCCATCTCTTTTTTGTATGTTAGATTTATATAATATTTGAAGCTTGGTGAAGAAAATGACAGATGAACAGCTTCAACAATTAGTAGAGCAATTATCTTTGGAATACTTCGGCCGACGTTTTTTACATAAAGCTTATTTTAATTCCCGCCTTAGAACAACAGGCGGGCGATACTTGTTAAAAAGCCATAACATTGAATTGAATCGAAAATCATATGAACTCTTTGGCATAGAAGAATTGCGTGGTATTATTTTGCATGAACTTTGCCATTACCATCTTCATCTTCAGGGAAAAGGCTATAAACATCGAGATCAAGACTTTCGGAACTTATTAGCCAAAGTCGGCGCACCAAGATATTGTTCTAGAATTGAAGAAAATTATAAGGAATATAAAACGGTATACCTTTATAAATGTGTAGAATGCCAGCAACAATATATTCGAAAAAGAAAATTAGATGTTAGAAAATATCGGTGTGGCAAATGCTATGGTTTATTAAAAAAAGTAAGTGAAAGTAGAAAAAAATAGCTTTACACTAGTTTTGATTTGTGCTATATTAAATAGCGTCGTTACGAAATGCAGTTTAAATAATGAAGATTGAAAAACAAATAAAATTTTATTAAGAAACATGTTGACTTTTATTTCATTTGTGATTAAAATAATAAAGGTCTGTAACAAACGAATAATGATTATTCCGAAGTAGCTCAGTGGTAGAGCAATCGGCTGTTAACCGATTGGTCGTAGGTTCGAATCCTACCTTCGGAGCCATGGCCCCTTGGTCAAGTGGTTAAGACACCGCCCTTTCACGGCGGTAACACGGGTTCGAATCCCGTAGGGGTCATTTTAATTTTGGTCCCGTGGTGTAGCGGTTAACATGCCTGCCTGTCACGCAGGAGATCGCCGGTTCGATCCCGGTCGGGACCGCCATTGTTGTTGGGGTATAGCCAAGCGGTAAGGCAACGGATTTTGATTCCGTCATGCCCAGGTTCGAATCCTGGTACCCCAGCCAACTTTTATGAGCCATTAGCTCAGTGGTAGAGCATCTGACTTTTAATCAGAGGGTCGAAGGTTCGAGTCCTTCATGGCTCATTTGTCTATCTAAAAAAGTTGACAAAACCACGTTATCATTTATAATTAATAAAGCCACCGATAAATGCGGTCGTGGCGGAATGGCAGACGCGCTAGGTTGAGGGCCTAGTGGGGGCAACCCCGTGGAGGTTCAAGTCCTCTCGGCCGCACCAATTTGGAATGCGCGTTCTATTTTAAAAGTATGCGGGTGTAGTTTAATGGTAAAACCTCAGCCTTCCAAGCTGATGTCGTGGGTTCGATTCCCATCACCCGCTCCACAGATATAATCATGAACCTTGAAAACTGAACACCAAAACGTTAATGTTTAAATAATCTAATTCGTTAACCCTCGTTGACGGATTAGAGATGGACAAATTTTGAGCTTAATCAAATTTTCTTTTTTGGAGAGTTTGATCCTGGCTCAGGACGAACGCTGGCGGCGTGCCTAATACATGCAAGTCGAGCGGACCAATTAAGAAGCTTGCTTTTTGATTGGTTAGCGGCGGACGGGTGAGTAACACGTGGGTAACCTGCCCTATAGACCGGGATAACTCGCGGAAACGCGAGCTAATACCGGATAACACATCGAAGCGCATGCTTCGATGTTGAAAGATGGTTCTGCTATCACTATAGGATGGGCCCGCTTGACGTGAAATCTGGGGAACTTGACGCGGGGAAGAAAGAACTTGTCAAGGGAATTCAAGGATTGTTTTGAATAGAAGGGTTTAGATGCTATCTTAGCTTGATAAGAAATAACATGAACTTGACGTGAAATCTGGGGAACTTGACGCGGGGAAGAAAGAACTTGTCAAGGGAATTCAAGGATTGTCTTTAATTTAGAGGATTAGATAATTTCGAGCTTGACAAAAAATAAAGGAAACTTGATGTCAACTTCAAAAAACTTGACATAAGATGAAATAAATCTAAAGACTTTTACATTATAAAAATCCCCAACTAATTATTTTCTTAAAACCCCCATTTCTATTTTCGGGAAGTTGCTTTTTAATTTGCTTGCTTAGTTCTTTCTTTCTATTCCAAAAAATTATGGGAATAGCAAATTTAATAACATCCTTGAATTTTGCATTATATCAAGGGTTATAGACTCAATAAAATCATATATGTAAATAATGGGAACGTTGATGAAGTGTAAGTGCGATTAACCTTAATCAAATTAAAGTTGTATTCAATAAAGAGGTAGATGAAACATCAGCTGAAAATCCAGCTAACTACATTCTTGATGGTACAGCTTTAACTGCAGCTGATAAAGCAGTTCTACAAAAAGATGGTAAAACTGTGATTATTACTTTAGATACTCCTAAAACACAATACGATAAATTTATCTTTGAAACTACAAAAGGTATCTTTACCAAAGATAAATGTGTTGCTATTATCAGTTGGTTGTTCAGCAAACGAAGAAAACAATGCAAATGAACCAGAGAAGGAAGAAACGACGGTAAAAGAAGAACAAAAAAATGAGCCGAAGCAAAATAAAGAGCTAACGAAGAAAGTGAAAGAAGAAGAGGGCGTACTTAATGGTCAAGTGTATATGCAAAACGGAATGGCAGTAGGAACGCTGGTGTTAGATAAAAAAGTTAGCGATGCGGATGCAAAGAAACTAGCAGAAAAATACGCAAAAGAGCTAAAAGAAGAGTATAAGGATATGAAAGTGAACGTACAGGCTGTTCGTGATGGAAAGAATGTGGCGAATATAACTCTAGATTAATAACGGGCTTGGTTCTTTGTCAAATGGTGTTGGTGAATAAATGTTAGTGACATTATTTGGTAAAGGTAATCGGATGGCTTAGGGGAAATTCGAGGTTCCCCTAAGCGGTTTTTATTTTCGCTAAGTTTTGGGTAATGAATATTCGGTTTCTAAAGTGGTAGAAGGTGCGATAACCGAAAGAAATGCGTTTCATCACCTTGATTTTGTTATTACTCCCCTCTAAAATGCCGTTGTTATAACCCGTTCCAGAGTCGCAGAAAATAAAGGCCATCGCTCCAGCTGCGGATTTCACTGATTTAAACTGGTGATAGTGATAATTCGGCTGATAGTAGCTATAAAAGCTGTCAATGACTCGACTGACAGTGGTATGAGATACATTGTGTTTGATGGCAATATCTTTTTCGGAGATTTGATCTTTGGCGTTTCAAGCAATTGATACTTTTGTATTGTTGGAAATGCAACAGTTTTTCGCCACGACGCTCGTTTTTCAAGTAAACGTGGCATGACAATGTTTACAGAAATAACGCTGTTTACGCAATTTTAAATAGGTATGAAAACCTGAAATGCTAGGCATTTTAATGAGAGACGTTTTAAAACCGTGTTTAATGATTTGATCATCAAAGACATGTCCACAAGCATAGCACGCTTTTGGTTGGTAAGTGAATTGGCCATAAAAGACTTTTGATTGGACCCCTTTAATGAGTTCTTCTGCACAAAAATTTTCATCAAATGTGATATTTTTATCTTTTATATTGAGTAGGTGTAAGTTTTCTGGATGATGATGAATTTCTTCAATTTCTAAACCATCCATAAAAGAATCATTTCGTTTTTTCTTGTTATGTCGTTTACGAACAACTGTGTAAGTCACAGTTTCCGTGCTTTGTTCTCCTGTGTGCTCAGGTTCATTAAAAAAAGGGTCGTCATCAAACAAAGAACACTGTCCATCTGGAGCTTGGTACTTTGATTTTTCTGATTTTGAACCATAAAGAAGTTTCGTTAGATAGCGAACTTGTTCAGTCAACACTTCAATTTGTTTGGATAGCTCCTTGTTTTGATTGGTTAACTGATCATTTTGTTTCTTCATATATGTTAACTGTTCTTCAAGAAGTTGAGTGACTTTTTCAGTCGGCATTGAAGTGTTGCCCAAACGATTCACCACATTTCCGTACAAATTTCATATTGAATTGATTATATCATTAATGGGTGGTTAGAAGATACCTTTTTTCGATTTTTGGATGGCTTTAGGTTGTTGAATCGAGAGCCCTTCCAGTAACCATCTAAGCTCCTGTTGAGTCAGATTTCGAACCTCATTTTCGTTTCTGGGCCATTGGAGTTTGCCATTATCGATTCGTTTGTATAACATGGCGAAGCCATCCCCATCAAAATATAAACATTTATACCGGTCTTTCTTCCGTCCACAAAATAAGAAAATGGCGTCACTATATG
Organism: Ureibacillus thermophilus; assembly: GCF_004331915.1. Lineage (NCBI taxonomy): Bacteria > Bacillati > Bacillota > Bacilli > Caryophanales > Caryophanaceae > Ureibacillus > Ureibacillus thermophilus. The sequence goes on along the minus strand of NZ_CP036528.1, from coordinate 183,856 downwards.
GATCAAGTTCGAAAGAATCTTGGATTAACGTTGCCAAACCATCAATTCCTTTTCTCATATCCGTTCGTCCACAGATAATATAGATATTTTTACATTTAGTAAAATCATGAATCACTGCGATTCAACTCCTTGATGACCGTTTGGATGATGTGAGGTTTTACCCCGGGGTAAAAGGAGATTTTCAAATCCGTTGCTTGAATAACACATACAGGTCTGAGAGGACCACGACTCGTTAAGGTTGAAGTTGAATCGGAATCAGATTCCAATTTGACAGGTACGATATTTAGTTTTTCAATTGCCAAACAAAAACACCTCCTCTGTAATCGATAACTCTATCTTACAGGGAGGTGCGATTGGTTGAAATGCGTCGTTTGAATTCGGGTTTACTATGCAACCGTACAGCTTAGAGGAACTTCGAATCCTCTAAGCTTTTTTCATTGTGGTGTATTTGATTTCAATACTCCAGCTATTAAATGTTATGAAAAAGTAGGCTTCAAAAAAGAAGGCTTGCTAAGAGACGCTAGAAAATATGGCGACAAGTATTGGAATCTAATAGAAATGGGAATCCTAGAGGATGAATGGAAAAAGCTAAATCGTTATAGAAAGTAGAATGAATCATTTTTTATCATCATTTACGGTGTTGTCCATTATTTATGGTTTTACCTATAAAAAGCTTTCCGATTCTATTGTAAAATCTCGGGAAGCTTTTAGTTTTTATTGTTCTGCCTCTATTGCCATTTTGTGGTTCTAATCAAATTGCATTTCTATTATTGTAATGATAATCAACCTTTACCTGCTTGGATAGATAAACAATATTTTCATAGGCGTGAATGGTTTTTGTCATCCTTACCGGTAGTATATGTTCATCAAATTCGAAACGGTAATTTTTGTTGCATCTAAAGTGCAATCATAAATTGGCTATTCTTTAGTGATAATTGTGCTATGTACATAAAAGAAGCAGAAGAATAGATATAGAATGAGAACCTTTTTTGGGGTGAATAGATGAAGCGGTTAAGAAGAAATATGATTGTCATTATGTTTATTGTGATCGCCAGCATCATTCATTTTTTTGTTCATTATTTCCTATAATTGGATATCTATGCATCTCTCTATAAAGACAGAACAATTTATTTCTAGAAAAGTAATGAATGAGTTACTATATAGAGAGATGTTTTATTTTGCTTTTCATTGAAGATTATAGGGTCTTTTAGATAAACTATTGTTGATGTCAAGTGAGAGGATATGTGATGGGAATGTATGAAAAGGAAGTGCACTCTTTAGAAGAGACGAATCAGCTTGCGATTCGTTTAGCTCAATTACTTGAGCCTGGAGATAATATTACTTTTGAGGGAGATTTGGGAGCAGGAAAAACAACTTTTATTCAAGCTTTAGCAAAAGGACTCGGCATTTCCAAAACGGTGAACAGTCCAACTTTTACAATTATGAAACAGTATGAAGGACGGTTGCCGCTCAATCATCTGGATGTTTATCGATTGGAAAATTGTGATGAAGATTTAGGATGGGAAGAAATTTTTTATGGCGATGCAGTAACGGTAATTGAATGGGCACATTTGATTGAAGACAGTTTGCCTGATGAACGGTTGGAAATTGAAATTCACCGAATAGGTGAAAATGATCGGAAATTTATTTTTAGACCGATTGGAAAACGGTATGAACGGTTATGTGAGGAGTTATTTCAATGATTTGGTTAGGAATAGAAACTGCAAATAAACCCCTTTCCATCGCTATTGTAAGAGATGGACAAATATTAGCGGAAATTGTGCAAAATGTAAATTTAACGCATTCTATTACTTGCATGCCAGCAATTGAAGAAGTTTTTCGCAAAACGAATTTAAAGCCAGCTGATATTGATGCTATTGCGGTTTCAGAAGGACCTGGTTCTTATACAGGTCTACGAATCGGCGTGACAATTGCTAAAACGCTGGCATGGACATTAAAAAAACCTTTAGTGGGCGTTTCCAGTTTGAAAGTGCTTGCTGGCAATGCCTACTTGTTTAATGGTATCGTTTGTCCGCTGTTTGATGCAAGAAGAAACAATGTATATGCAGCAGCTTACAACGGTCATGAGTTAAAGACACTCATTCCGGAGCAACATAGTTCTTTAGAAGAACTATTGCTGCAGCTGAAACAATACAATGAACCGATTCTATTTGTCGGTGTGGATGTTGAAAAATTTAAGGAAGAAATTCAACAGGCTTTAAGAGAACAAGCGAAATTTGCACCGCCTTCCCTCCGTTTGCCGAGGGCTTCAAAGTTAATTGAACTTGCGGAAAAAGAACCTTTGCCAGCAATAGAAACTATTCATTTCTTTGTTCCGAAGTATCACCGTTTAGCTGAAGCGGAAGCAAAATGGTTAGAGGAACATCAAAAGGAGCAATGATGATGATTCGCTATCGGAAAATGACTGTAGAAGATGTGGAGGCAGTGCATGCTATAGAAGTGGAATCTTTTCCAACCCCTTGGTCGCTGGATTCCTTTCATTATGAAATGAGAGTAAATCCTTATGCCAACTACATTGTGGCAGAAGATGAAACCGGCGCTATCGTTGGCTATTGCGGCATGTGGATCGTGATTGATTCGGCTCAAATCACCAATGTGGCAGTGACAAAAAAGGCAAGAGGGCAAGGCATTGGCGAAGGGCTAATGAGAGAAGCGATGCGCGTTGCAAAAGAACAGAAAGCGGAAATGATGAGTTTGGAAGTGCGTGTTTCCAATACAGTAGCACAAAATTTGTATCGAAAACTTGGGTTCCAAGAAGGTGGAATTCGAAAAGGATATTATACAGATAACCATGAAGATGCTTTAGTAATGTGGGTGAAATTATAATGGAAAACTTGATTTTAGCAATAGAAACAAGCTGTGATGAAACCGCTGCAAGCGTTATACGAAACGGTAATGAAATTCTCTCCAATGTAGTCGCTTCACAAATAGAAAGTCAAAAAAGATTTGGCGGTGTCGTGCCGGAAATTGCATCCCGCCATCATGTGGAACAAATTACAATAGTGATTGAGGAAGCCTTGGAAAAAGCAAATATTGCGCCATCTGAATTAGATGCGGTTGCCGTAACGGAAGGACCTGGGCTTGTTGGCGCATTGCTTATTGGCATAAACGCTGCAAAAGCTTTTGCCTTTGCCCATGGATTGCCAATCATCGGCGTACATCATATTGCTGGACATATTTATGCAAGTGCGCTTGTGGAACCAATGCAATTTCCGCTTCTTGCCCTTGTCGTGTCTGGAGGGCATACGGAATTAGTTTATATGAAAGAACATGGCTCTTTTGAAGTTATTGGAGAAACTCGCGATGATGCAGCAGGGGAAGCGTATGACAAAGTAGCAAGGGTATTAAACTTGCCTTATCCGGGAGGTCCCCATATTGACAGAATGGCTCATGAAGCGGAAAAAGGCGTTGATTTTCCGCGGGCTTGGTTAGAGGATTCCTACGATTTTAGCTTCAGCGGTTTAAAATCGGCTGTGATTAACTACAAACATAATATGGAACAGCGAGGACAAGAAATTTTTCCGGAAGAAATTGCAAAAGGCTTCCAGGACAGCGTAGTTGAAGTATTAACGACGAAAACTGTGAAAGCAGCTAAAGAATACGGTGTTAAACAGGTGATTGTGGCCGGCGGGGTTTCTGCTAACCGCGGATTAAGAGAAAGTTTATCAAAAGCACTCGCTCAAGAGGGGATTCCATTTACGGCTCCTCCATTACATTTATGCACTGATAATGCAGCGATGATTGGCGCATGTGCAGCTTATATGTATGAAGCCGGGGTCAGAGGAGATTTAGCAATGAACGGGATGCCTGGAAAGGAACTAAAAAGTTGGGTATAAGAGGTACCCTCTGGCAATATTAAAGGGTGCGTCTGAAAAGTCATTTCAAGACGCCCCCTTTGCGGCTGTAGCTGGAGTTTTTGCCGCAGATAAATTGCGATGAGGAGGCGTGTTTGTTGTGACACCGCAGGGAAAGTTTTTAAGAGCATATTACTATTAAGAAGTAAGGCTGTTCAGAAAGTGTTCGACTTTCAGGACAGGCCTTTTTTTATTTTAGAAATAGTTTAAGTTATGCATAGTTAATACTTTTCTGAAAACTTATCCACAAGTATGTTAATAACTTTCGACATTTGTCAAGAGGAACGTTCGTACTTATGCACATTTTGTGGATAACTTGTGGATAAGATGTGATAAAGTTGTGGGAAATCAATATATTGTGTGTATTTGTTCAATGTTGAATGTGAATAATTAAAATTTTTGATGTGAATAATGTGGAAAAGTTTGTTGATATGTTGATATGCTTGAGTTTTTCCTGTGAATAAAATTGTGGGAAAAATTTATCGAAAATTGTCTATTGACCAAGATATATGTATATGAAAATGGTATTTTCACAAACAAAAAGCCACCTGAATCATCAGGCAGCTCGTATTATTTCAGATTTTCCAATTCTTCCTGCAGTTCCAGCCACTCGAGTTCCAGTTCACCATGGGATTGTTTTAATGCGTCCAGTTGATTTTGCAAATCCAATGCTTTTTCGTAATCGCTGAAAATCTCTGGTTCGCATAGTTTCAGTTCAATTTGTTTTATTTCCTCTTCGTATTGGGCTAAGTTTTTTTCCAACTCTTCCAACTTCCGTACAATCTGTCTTTCTCTTTTCTTGATTTCTTTATTGATGGTGGATGGCCGTTCTTTTTTGGCTTCTTGTTTTTCTTCCTGTTTGGAAGCACTCATTTCTGCCAATTCGATCAATTCTTGTTTTTTCTCCACATAATAATCATAATCTCCTAAGTACTCAAAAACACCCGTTTCAGACAGCTCGACAACCTTTGTAGCAATTTTATTAATAAAATAACGGTCATGGGAAACAAACAGGATGGTTCCAGGATAGTCCATCAGCGCATTTTCCAAAACTTCCTTGCTATCCAAATCAAGATGGTTGGTTGGTTCGTCCAAGACAAGGAAATTGGCTTTTTGCATCATCAGCTTTGCAAGGGCAAGGCGGGCTTTTTCTCCACCCGAGAGTGCGTTGACTGGTTTTAATACATCATCGCCGCTGAATAAAAATTGCCCCAAAACAGTGCGTATTTCTTTTTCTGGCAATAATGGCCATTCATCCCACAATTCATTTAATACCGTTTTATTGCTGTGGAGTTTTGCTTGATCTTGATCATAGTATCCAATTTTGACGTTTGTCCCATAGCGGAGTTCTCCAGCAAGAGCCGGCAAGTCTTTGACGATGGTTTTTAAAAAAGTGGATTTTCCCACACCATTTGGGCCAACGATGGCGACACGGTCTTGCCGAAATATGCGCAAGTTGATGTTTTGAGAGATGATATGATTTTTGCTATACCCAATGGATAAATGATCAATAGATAGAACATCATTTCCGCTTTGGCGTTCAATATCAAATCCAAATTTAGCGGTTTTTTCATCGCCTGAGGGAGCATCCATCCATTGAATGCGCTCCAGCATTTTTCTTCGGCTTTTCGCAAGTTTTGATGTAGAGGCGCGGGCGATGTTTTTTTGAATAAAGGCTTCCAGCTTTGCTTTTTCGTCTTGCTGTTGTTCATACATTTTTAAATCCCGTTCATATTGTTTTGCCTTTTCGTCCAAATAATCGCTATAATTTCCTACAAATCTTGTAACTTTGCCTCTGGAGACTTCATACACGATATTGACAATCTGATCCAAGAAATAGCGGTCATGGGACACCATTAAAATGGCGCCGGAATAAGATTTTAAATAACTTTCAAGCCAGCTTAAAGTCTCGATATCTAAATGGTTTGTAGGCTCGTCTAAAATTAATAAATCCGGCTTGCTCAACAACAATTTGGCAAGGGCTAACCGGGTGCGCTGGCCGCCGGATAAAGCTGAAACACGCTGGTCGTAAGTTTCCGGATAAAATTTCATGCCATGAAGAACAGAGCGGGCATCCGCTTCGTATTGATAGCCGCCTGCTTCTTTAAACGCATGCTGCAAGTGGTCATATTCAGCCACTATTCGAGCGTAAACGGTCGGATTTTCATAGACGGAAGGATCCGCCATTTGCTGTTCCAATTCTCGAAGCCGAATTTCCTGCTTTTTTAACGGCTCAAATACCGTCATCATTTCTTCCCAGATGGTAAGATTTGAATCAAGTCCTGTGTGTTGCTCTAAGTAGCCAATTGTTATATCTTTAGGAATGATGATTTCCCCGGAATCGTAAGACATTTGGCCAGCAATGATTTTGAGTAGGGTGGATTTTCCAGCGCCATTACGGCCGACTAATGCCACACGGTCCCGATGTTGAATTTCCAGTTTTACATCGCTTAATATTTCATCAGATAAGAAGGATTTTGATAACTGATTCACTTGAAGTATGATCATGTTTACACCTCAATTCACTCTTCTTTAGTGTAATAGAAGTAGGGAATTCAAGCAATGTGGATGCTTTACTTCTTGTGGTATGTTTAGTAATATAAAATCAATTTCGATTTGAAAGTAACAGGGGGATTATCGTGGTGAAGAAAGATATAAAAATTCCACAAGCGACGACGAAAAGACTTCCTCTTTATTATCGCTTTTTGCAAAATTTCGCAAATGCTGGAAAACAAAGAGTATCATCTCAAGAATTAAGCGAGGCCATGAAGATTGATTCCGCTACGATTCGTAGGGACTTTTCTTATTTTGGTGCTCTAGGGAAAAAAGGATATGGATACGATGTAAATTATTTGCTGGATTTTTTTAGACAAATCCTTGATCAAGACGAGGGAGCAAACGTTGCTTTAATTGGCGTGGGGAATTTAGGAAATGCTCTTTTAAAATATAATTTTCAAAAAAATCATAATACGCGGATTGTCGTTGCGTTCGATACGAAGGCACCGATGGAAGGGCATGAAATCAACGGCATTCCTGTTTATCATCCCGACCGGTTAGAAGAAATGTATCAAAAATATAATGTAGAATTGGCAATATTAACGGTATCTTCACGTTCAGCGCAAATGATTGCAAATCGCCTAGCTGCCATCAATGCAAAAGGAATATTGAATTTTACACCGGTCCGTCTCAATGTGCCGGATACGATGAAAGTCATGAATATCGATTTGGCTGTAGAGTTGGAAGCTTTAATCTATTTAATTCGCAATAGTGATTGATAAAAAGTTTTCACAATCAACCAGGGATAGATAATGCAAAATGTGTCGAATTGGGGTAAAATAGTTACATATTATGAGGAGGTGGCAGCAATGGTTGTGCACTTAAGTGCAATTTCACCAACAGCCGTAGTAATTATTTGCGTCGTTGCGTTAATTATTTTTGGACCGAAAAAATTGCCTGAATTTGGACGAGCTATGGGAACGACTTTGCGCGAGTTCAAAAAAGGCACTCAAGGGTTAATTGATGAGACCGATGTTGCAGAATCTAAAAAAAATGTAATTGAACAAACTACTCTTCAAATTGATCAACAAAAAAACACCACTGAAACGGTTGAAACGAAAGAGAAAGAAAAACAATAAGTCATTTTGAGGATGTCGCGCAAATGGATCCAAAAGAACTTCCGGTTATTGAACATATAGAGGAATTAAGAAAGCGCTTAATTATATGTGCTATTTTTTTCATGATTGCGCTATTTGCAGGATTCTATTTTGCAGAGCCAATTATCAAATACATTCAATATGATGCAGAGCCATTTATCGAATACTTTCAGCCGGATTATGAGCAATCAAATGAAGGAGTCACTTTAAATGCATTTAAAGTGACGGATCCACTTACCGTTTATTTGGAAGTGACATTTTTTGTCGCGTTGATTTTAACGTCGCCTGTGATTTTGTATCAACTGTGGGCATTTATTGCACCGGGATTGTATGAAAAGGAAAGAAAGGCAACTTTAAAATATATTCCTTACGCCTTTATCCTATTTATAGCGGGGATATTATTTGGTTATTTTATCCTTTTTCCGAACGTCATGGATTTTATGATGAGTTTAAATGAACGTCTAGGTATTCAACCAACGATTGGCATTAACGAATACTTTGGCTTTTTATTCAAATTGGTCATTCCTTTTGGGCTATTGTTCCAACTCCCGGTGATAACTCTCTTTTTATCGCGACTTGGCGTGTTGAATCCAATATGGATGGTGAAATTTAGAAAGTATTCGTATTTTGTTTTATTTGTCATCGCTGTATTGATTTCGCCGCCTGATTTAATATCATATATCCTTATGTCGATACCGCTGTTCGTTTTATATGAAATCAGCATTGTGATTGCAAAAATCGGCTATAGGAAATATGAAAAATCTGAAGAACAGCGGCTAAAAGCAGAAAAAGAAGAAGAACAAAGACAACAAGTGGAAGCAGCACTAGCGGAACAACGGCGTCAAATGGAACAAATTAATGGACAAAATTAAACCTATTTTCAATGAGCATTCATTGAAAATAGGTTTTTTGTTTAATTGATGTATTGTTGAATTTTATCAATATTCAATTGCAAGAAAGTGACAAAGCCATTTAACATCATATGAGCAATAATCGGAGTAATTAAACGCTTCGTTTTATAATATAAGAAAGATAAAATAAAACCCGTGATGGTATAGAGAATGATATGGCTAAAATCTAAATGGATGATGGCAAAGAAAATGGCACTGACTAAAGCAGCCACCCAAAAATTATTTTGCGCTTGCATAATAGAACCGAAAATGACGCGGCGGAATACCAGTTCTTCCAATACCGGCCCAAATACCACTGTTGCAAAAATCATAATCGGTGCAATCTTAGTCACGTTTATAATTGCTTCCGTATTTTCGGAACCAGGGCTAATCCCTAATGCAGATTCAATTTGCACCCCGATAATTTGGCCTAAATAAATCATAAAAAAGCCGATTACGCCCCATACTATGGAAAAAAGAAGAGGCATCTTTTCTCCTTTTAAGCAATTCCAAAAGTTTTTGTTTTTTGAAATGAATATGAAGGAAATGATGAATGCAATGCCCGCAGTTACAGATGACCACCAGCCAATCAGTGCAATTTGCGCTTCACGTCCTTCCAAGTCAATCAAACTTAAAAGGAAATTTTTCAGCGGCGGTATCCAGAGCAAAAAGGAAGAAAGTTGAAAGCCAATATAAGTGAGTAATACATACAATGCTGTTTTTTGGGATTGAAAATTTTTTGAATGAGCCAATCGTATTTTTCCCTCTTTCTAAAAAATGTTTAAAATGATAATGTTAGGAATAAACGGACCTTCTTTTTACAATCTTATTCTATTGTAGAGGAAGTTAGAAAGAAAAGAAATTTTTTAATGCTTCTTACTTGCAAAAAGAAGAGTAATTCATTATTATTATAAATGTGTTAGCACTCAGTATGGTTGAGTGCTAATAAAGGTAGTTAAAATATAAAATTAGGAGGTTGTTTCACTTGCTAAGACCATTAGGAGATCGCGTGATTATCGAGTTAATTGAGGTAGAAGAAAAAACTGCTTCTGGACTAGTGCTACCAGATTCAGCAAAAGAAAAACCACAAGAAGGTAAAGTAGTAGCTGTAGGTCCTGGTCGTGTATTAGATAATGGAACTCGCGTTGAGCCTGAAGTGAAAGAAGGAGACGTTATCATCTTCTCTAAATATGCGGGTACAGAAGTGAAATACGAAGGCAAAGAATATTTAATTTTAAGAGAAAGCGACATTTTAGCTGTTTTATAATAGATTGAATCAAAATTGTGCCGATTTCAATTTATGAGTAGACAGGCATCTTTATCCCAATTTTGATTACCATAGAAAAAAATACGGAGGTAAGGCAAAATGGCAAAGGATATTAAGTTTTCAGAAGAAGCTCGCGCGTTAATGTTAAAAGGTGTTGATAAATTAGCAAACGCTGTAAAAGTTACATTAGGTCCAAAAGGCCGCAATGTTGTGCTTGAAAAAAAATTCGGTTCTCCTTTAATTACAAATGACGGTGTAACAATCGCAAAAGAAATTGAACTTGAAAACCCATATGAAAACATGGGAGCTAAATTAGTAGCAGAAGTTGCTTCTAAAACAAACGAAGTAGCTGGTGACGGTACAACAACTGCTACAGTTTTAGCGCAAGCAATGATTCGCGAAGGTTTGAAAAATGTAACAAGCGGCGCTAACCCTGTAGGTATTCGCAAAGGTATCGATAAAGCAGTGGCAGCTGCTATTGAAGAATTGAAAAAGATTTCTCGTCCAGTTCAAAATAAAGAAGAAATTGCACAAGTTGCTTCCATCTCAGCTGCTGATGAAGAAGTTGGTAAATTCATCTCTGAAGCGATGGACCGCGTTGGTACTGACGGTGTAATTACAATCGAAGAGTCAAAAGGTTTCGCTACTGAATTAGATGTAGTAGAAGGTATGCAATTTGACCGCGGTTACGTATCTCACTACATGGTAACTGATGCAGACAAAATGGAAGCAGTTCTTGAAAATCCTTACATCTTAATTACAGATAAAAAAATCTCCAACATTCAAGACATCCTTCCATTATTAGAACAAGTAGTACAACAAAGCAAACCATTATTAATCATTGCTGAAGATGTTGAAGGCGAAGCTCTTGCAACATTAGTATTGAACAAATTGCGCGGAACATTCCAAGTAGTGGCTGTAAAAGCTCCTGGCTTTGGCGACCGCCGCAAAGCAATGCTTGAAGATATCGCTATCTTAACTGGCGGACAAGTTATCACTTCAGATCTTGGCTTAGACTTAAAAACAGCGAACTTATCACACTTAGGCCGCGCTGGCAAAGTTGTTGTAAACAAAGACAACACAACAATCGTAGAAGGAGCTGGCGACCAAGCTGCAATCGAATCACGCGTAAATCAAATCCGTGCGCAAATTGAAGAAACAACTTCAGAATTTGATAAAGAAAAATTACAAGAACGCTTGGCAAAACTTGCTGGCGGTGTTGCAGTAATCAAAGTTGGTGCTGCTACTGAAACAGAACTAAAAGAACGCAAACTTCGCATTGAAGACGCATTGAACGCTACTCGTGCAGCGGTTGAAGAAGGTATCGTTGCAGGTGGTGGTACTGCATTAGTAAATGTTTATAAGGCAGTAGAAAAAGTATTAGATGAAGTTGATGGTGATGTAGCAACTGGTGTAAAAATCGTGCTTCGCGCTCTTGAAGAACCAGTTCGTCAAATCGCAGAAAATGCTGGCTTAGAAGGTTCAATCATCGTAGACCGCTTAAAACGCGAAGAAGTAGGCATCGGCTTCAATGCTGCTACAGGTGAATGGGTGAACATGATTGAAGCTGGTATTGTTGACCCAGCAAAAGTAACTCGCTCTGCATTACAAAATGCTGCATCTGTCGCTGCATTATTCTTAACAACTGAAGCAGTAGTAGCAGATATTCCAGAGCCACCAGCACAAAATTCAGGAATGCCAGATATGGGCATGATGTAATAAAACATATATAACACCATCTTTTGGGAACGAAATAATAAAAAAAGGGTTCTTTCCAAATTCATGGAAAGAGCCCTTTTTTATGTGCGCCCGGCATGTACATGAACGATAGGGTGTAAGTCCCGAACCCCGAAGACAGAAGTAGAGGTTAGCTCAACGCAAGGGTGTCCGTGGTGACGCGGAATCTGAAGGTAGCTGGAGGCAAACTTCCGGTCCGAGGAACACGAACCTCATATAAGGCTAGGGATGATTGAGTGAGTTTGCAAAACAAAACAAAGTTCTTTCTGCCGAAGGTCATATCGAGTAAATGAGGCGGATAGATGGTGTGAAAGTGCATGTACTTACCAGGGGAGGTCTGGAGGATAGGTGAAGTATGCTTCATAACCTACTTAGTGATAAGTAGCTGAACCGTCAGAAGTCAGCAGAGGTCATCGTATTAGTTGGTTTAGAACTACTAAGAAGGACCGAACAATGAAGAGAGAATAGCCCTTGGCATTCAGTGGGTCATGATGAACACAGAAAACGTAGTACCTCACTTGAGGAAGGAAGCGGTGAATCACGTGGGAGACCTCTTGTGGGTGGAGTGACCACTGGCATAAAGGGAACAGCTATTCACGGAAGTTATAAAAACTTGCGTCAATCAACTTAATTGAACCGCCGTATACGAAACCGTACGTACGGTGGTGTGAGAGGATGGGAATTCATCGCTCCCTCCTACTCGATTGTATTGATTGCTTTGTAAAATTATAATTTTTTATATATTTATAATAAATTTTATATAATTAGTATGTTTTAAAAGGCGATAAATTATTTTATAATAATGAATAATACGTGATTGATTATTGTAATCTTATAGAGGACCAATTTTTCATGATCATGTTAAATGGGCCTTTACTGTATTTTTGGAATCTTTGAAAAGCATCATAGAAAAGTTATTTCACTTTTCTAAAAATTATGATATCATTGGATACCAAAGTTTCATATATCTTACTTTTTGATACTTTTCTTTTCATGTATAATAAAAATAGCTAGTTTTTTGTAATGAAACATCATTGTGTGTGGAGGTTTCTTATGGAAGTGTTAGATATTCTAGATAGTTTAAATGAAATGACCGTGTATTATGAACCGGTTTTTAGTGCGGATTCGCATTCAATCGTTGCCTATGAAGTCTTTGGGAAGCTTACAATAGATGGCAATACAATTGATATTGTTGAGTTTACATACGATAAAGCGATGCCAGAAGACTTGCGGAAAGAAGCTGAACTTTATTTAATTGATAAGGCGATAAAAGAAATTAAAGATTCTCTAAAAGACTTTTATTTCTATCTTCCATGCAATCCAAACTTATTTATGACGGATGTGGGTGAAGCATATTTTCAAACGATTAAACAAAATATTGACGAATCGCTGTTATCAAAAATCTATTTAATCATTCCAGCCCATAAATATGAAGGAGATTCTGAGGATTTACATCATCCAATTCGCTACATGAAAACTTATGGGGTCAAAATTGCTTTAGACGAGATTGGAAAGGACAGCAATTTGGACCAAATTTTAATGATGGAGCCCGCTGTATTAATGATTAATATCAGCCAATTGAATTATGATGCGTGGGGATCACAAAATCCGGTGTTTTTAACGATTCAAAATTTGGCCATCAAAATGGGTGCTGCTTTAATGTTTACAGACATTAAAACAGATTATCAATTACATCATGCTTGGAAACATGGAGCCCGCTATTTTAAAGGAGAATATTTACAGAAACCTTCTACACAATTAACGCCGATAGATGCGTCTAAAGAGCGATTCCGCAACGATTGTAAACAATTTATTGCAACGGAAAGAAAACAGTTAGAGTTAAAATACGAAGAAATGAAAAAATTAAAAAGAAACATTTTGACGATTGTGGAGCAATCCAAAATACAAAGTGATGAAGTGGAGTCACTCTTGGCATTAGCAAATAAATTAACCCCGTATGCTTTTCGATTTTATATTTGCAATGAAGAGGGTTTTCAAATTTCACCAAACATTGTCTTTAAAGATGGTGAGTGGGAAGTAGAACAAGAGGCGCTCGGGAAAAACTGGAGTTGGCGTCCATATTTCTTGCTGAATATTATTAAATTAAAAGACGATGCAAAAGCTGAATTATCCAATATTTACAGCGACATTAAAACAGGGGAATTAACCCGCACATTCTCCATGAAATTAGATGAGGATGAATATTTATTTATTGATATTTCCCATGATTATTTATATGAACATAATTTATTAATATAGACAGATTACTAATCAGGCTATCTAGAGAGTGGGGAGGCTTTCTAGATAGTTTTCATTTTTTTCAAGAGTGATGAAATTGTTATTTTCTTTGAACAGGCATCATAAAATCTATTGATTGCTATAAGCGCGAAAAGGAGGATGTAAGATTCAAATCCATGTTGTTCGTCCAGGAGATACGATTTGGGGCATCGCGCAAGCCTACAACGTAAATGCTCAAACCATTATTCAAACCAATCAAATTGAAACGCCTAATGAATTAGTGGTAGGGCAGGCCGTTGTTATTCCGATTGTAGGCAGTTTTTATTGGGTTCAGCCAGGAGACACTCTCTTCACCATCGCACAGCGCTTCGGATTAAATTATGTGGTCCTTGCACAAATCAACGGAATTAACCCAAACCAACCATTGCTGCCAGGATTCAGGTTATATATTCCTCCAAGACAGAAGACAAATACCGAAGTAAATATTTACATTGAACCAACGGGAGATACCGTCAGCCAACAACTGTTAGACAGCGCTCGGGAAGTGGGAAGACATCTTACTTATTTAGCTACTTTTAGTTATCAAGCACGCAGAGACGGCAGCCTTGTGCCAATGCCAATTCAAGGAATACCGGAAGTGGCTCAAACTAGCGGCGCTTCCTTGATGCTAGTTGTAACGAATTTGGAAAATGGACAGTTTAGCGGTGAGCTAGGGAGAGATATATTGCAAAGCTCAGCTGTACAAGAGGTGCTTCTTGATAACATCATTGATGAAGCCAAACGCATTGGTGGAGTATCGGATATTCATTTTGACTTTGAATTTTTGCCGCCGGATCAAAGAGAAGCCTATAATAATTTTTTGAGAAAAGCGGCGGAACGTCTCCATGCAGAAGGATTGCTAATATCCAGTGCACTGGCGCCGAAGCTTTCCCGAGAACAAGCAGGACAATGGTATGAAGCCCATGATTATCGGGCCCATGGAGAAATTGTGGATTTTGTTGTGTTAATGACATATGAATGGGGCTATTCTGGAGGACCACCAATGCCTGTTTCACCCATTACAGAAGTTGAGAAAGTATTGAATTATGCATTGACGGAAATTCCGAAAGAAAAGATTATGATGGGACAAAATTTATATGGCTACGACTGGACCCTTCCGTATGTGGAAGGAGGAAAATATGCAAGAGCCATCAGTCCTCAGCAAGCCATCGCCATTGCAAGAGATCATCAGGCGGAAATACAATATGATTACATTGCCCAAGCTCCTTATTTTTATTATGTAGATGATGAAGGAAACCGTCATGAAGTGTGGTTTGAAGATGCCAGATCGATTCAGGCGAAGTTCGATTTGATGAAACGCTTGAATTTGCGAGGAATTAGCTATTGGAAGTTGAGCTTTTCATTTCCTCAAAATTGGTTATTGATACAAGATAATTTTAATGTGGTAAAAAGGTGAAAAGCATTACATGGAAGCCCGAGTCTCGAAAAATTGAGCCGGGCTTTTATAATGAACATTACATTGCAAATACAAACAAATATTATCTGCATTTCATAATACAGGTATAAATACCTATTTAATCCATTAAATATATATTTTAAAATAGAAGTAATAAATATTTTTATACTAGGAGGATTTTTGTAGTGAAAATAAAGAAAATTGGAACGATTGCAACAGCTGCCACATTGTCGGTTGGACTGCTCGCAACTCCGGCTTTTGCCCAAACACCTGTGAACTTTCAAGAAACTCCGCAGCAATTAGACATCATCGTAGCATCTACTGAAACGAAAGTATCCAAAAGTGAACTCATCAAAAAATTTAAAGCGATTTTTCCGAATAAATACGACTTCTTAAAGGAATCAGATTTTGATTTATACAGTGGATTTTATTCAGAAGATGACAAAATTCGTTATCATTTAAGTTTCAATAAAAGATTAAGCGGCAATCGATATATTTATGGGAATATCGTTTTTGCAGGGGAAAACTTGGAAGTTGAATATTTAGATATAGAACCATTGAATACGGAAGATGCCTTGTTCCCTGCTAAAATATCAAAAGAAGAGGCCAAAAATATCGCTTTAAAATTCATTCAACAGTTCACATCTGGAAAAAATTATGAACTATCTGAATCGGATGACCCTTATTATTATCCAGGAGATATACAGCTATTAACAGAACCTGTCAGATATTCTTTTAATTTTGTGCGTACGGAAAACGGCATTCCGATTCCGGAGCAAAATATTTATGTAACGGTTTTAGGAAATGGAGAAATTAATAATTTATATCGCGGCGAATTTTTATCCGCAACTTATGATGATGTAAAAAATGCTAAAAGCAAAGAAGAGATTTTAAACCAAATCAAAAATAACTTATCGGTACAATTGCAATACAGAGTTGAATATGACTATCTCACAGGAGAGAGAAGTGTAGATTTAGCTTACGTGCCAAATATTTTAGATGGTGTTCATGCGCTTACAGGACAATGGTTATCCGGGGATAAGTTCCAATCGAATTTGCCAACAAACAAAAAGCCGGAATTCATTACAAGCCAAGCGTTGGCACCGAAGTATCAAGGGATGACTGTTGAACAAGCAAGAAAAAACGCTGAAGATTTATTAAAAGTTGATTCCGATAAAGTGAAGCTAGTGATTAACGGCATAGAAGAATATCAAGATTATCTAGGAAAAGAAGTCATCAACGTTTCCTATGGGTATGAATATGACCGAGGCGGATATGGGACAAGCCTATCCTTTGATAAAAAAACAGGGGACTTAGTTGATTACTTCGGCATTAAACATGAAGTATTAAGAGAAAATGGCGAAAAACAAGAAAGTAAGGAAAAAATTACGGAGCAACAAGCTCTTGAAAAAGCCGTTGAATATTTAAAACAATATGCGCCATCAAAATTGCATCAATATTCTAAACCAATCAAAGGTGCAGACAATTATTATGGCGAGTATCATTTTACGTTCCCGAGAATCGTTAACGGCATTCCTGTATCAGGCGATGAAATCTATATTTCTGTAAGTGAAACAGGAGAATTGACTCGTCTATTTATCAACTACTTCGAAAATGCGAATTGGCCGAAAGTAGACAAAGCTATTTCAGCGGATGAGGCAAAAAATATCATCGCAAACAGCTTAAATGTGAATCTAAACTATGTAAGAACAGGGGAAGATAAACATTACTCATTAGTATATACGCCGATTTACAACGGCAATACATTGAGCTATTTAGATGCTATTAGCGGCAAATGGAAAACGCCTAGCTATATAAAAGATCCTGAATTGGAAGAAGTGCCTCATGTTTCTCATCCAACAGCAGAAAAAGAATTGAATTTCTTCATTGAGAACGGTTATTTAGAAATTGCTGATATTAATAGCTTTAATGCTGATGCTCCAATTAAAAAAGGCGAAGCAATCAATGCGCTAGTCAAATCTTTAACATATTTCTATGACGGCTACGCTTATGGGGATGAAGAAGTAAGCGAGCAAACATTCGACAATATCGGTCCGGATCATCCGTATTATAATGTTGTAGAAAAAGCAGTTTCTTTAGGCATTCTTGATGGAAGCCAAAAAACGCTGAATTTAAACGGAAATGTGACAAGAGAAGAATTGGCTGTATGGTATGTAAGAGCGTTAGGTTTAAATGAAGCTGCAAAACACGCGGATATTTATAAATTGAATTTGAAAGATGCAGAGGCAGTCAATAAAAATTATTTAGGATATGTGACATTAGCAAATACGCTTGGACTTGTGACAGCAGAAAATGAATTGTTTGATCCAACTCGCTCAGTCACATATGCTGAATTTGTCAAATCCGCTGTGAAACTTGCCCATAAAGCAAAAGAAATGAATGTAGAATTTTAAGTAGTGTAAAGGGACTGTCCAGAAAGTGTAAAACTTTCCGGACAGTCCCGTTTCTAATAGGGAAATTCTTTGAAAAATCTTTGCTCCTGCGGTGGTCACATTAAACTTGTTATCTGTGGCTATGCGTGTGCGAAAGCAGCAAAGGGAGCGTCTTGAAATGACTTTTCAGACGCCCTTTTTTCTCTTTATCGACTTCCGAAAAATTAAACTATCGGATATAATATTCATATATGAATAGATATTTATATACGAATGGGTGGTTCGTAAAGTGGAAATGGATAAAGGAAATAATAACGATGCGGAATTATTTGAATTAGATGAAGAGACGTTGTTTTTAGTATCCCAAACCTTTAAAGCGTTGAGCGATCCAACTAGAATTCGAATATTGTATTTGCTTTCGCAAAAGGAGTATTCGGTAAACGAAATAGCCAAAAAATTAAATCTAAGTCAGCCGAATGTTTCCCACCAATTACGTTTTTTGAAAAACTTGAGGCTTGTCAAATATCGCCGTGAAGGTACGACTTTATATTATTCCATTGATGATGACCATATTGTGCATATGTTGTACCAAACAATCGAGCATTCTCAACATAATTGAGTATAAATCATATATGAACATATACTAATATTAATTTAAGGAGGTGTGATGATGGGGCATGAACATCATCATGCACATCACCACCATACTCATGGTGCCAACAAAAAGACATTAACAATTGCATTTTTTATCATCGCTGTTTTTATGTTTGTGGAAGCAATCGGCGGTGTATTGACAAATAGTCTTGCGCTGCTTTCGGATGCTGGCCATATGCTGAGTGATGCGATTTCCTTGGGAGTCGGCGTTCTTGCCTTCAAATTTGGCGAGAAGGTAGCGGATTATAGCAGAACATACGGATACCGGCGTTTTGAAATATTAGCCGCCGTTTTTAACGGTGTTACATTAATGATTGTTTCCATTTTTATTTTTATTGAAGCCATTGAGCGGTTTGTGCGCCCCTCGGAGATTTCATCCCATGGCATGTTAGGGATTGCGATTCTCGGATTGGCAGTGAATATACTTGTTGCATGGATTTTAATGCGCGGTGGCGATACCCATGATAATTTAAATATGCGGGCAGCCTTCCTTCATGTGATAGGAGATATGTTAGGTTCTGCTGCAGCAATTCTTGCCGCCGTATTCATTATGGTCTTTGATTGGAGTTGGATGGACCCTTTGGCGAGTATTATTGTGGCATTTATCATTATTAAAGGCGGCTATCATGTGACGAAAGATGCCATTCATGTATTGATGGAAGGGACGCCAACAAACGTAAACATAGATAAAGTAATCCGATTATTTCATAATACACCGGGCATTATCGGAATCCATGATTTACATGTATGGAGCATTACGAGCGGGCAAAATGCGCTGTCTTGCCATGCAGTAGTGGAAGACAATCTTTCATTAAAAGATATACAAAAAATATTAAAGAATATTGAGCATGAACTGCTTCATCTAGGAATAGCCCATATGACCGTCCAAGTAGAAGATCGAGATCATGTTCATGAAGATTCCGTGTTGTGCAAAATTAACGGCCATCAGCATCATGAACACCATCATTAAAATAATAGCCTCCGGAAGATGGAGGCTATTATTTTTTTAATAAGTTTTTTAACTCCTTCAAGACCGCTTTTAATGGCTGATTTTCGCCCGCTTCAAAAAAATGATTAAAAGGATCTCCAATTGTTTTGATTCGTTCAATAATGGTTGGAAGGGTAAAGTGATTCGGATTTAAACCTTCCTTTACTTCTTCCCAATAAAGGGGTGTTGCAATGCTTCCCCATTCATTTCCCCTTGGCGAGTATGGAGCAATAATCGTTTTTCCCTCCGCATGCTGCACATAGTCTAAATACAATTTATTTCCCCGATTCTTTTTCAATCGCTCTAACGTAAATTTATGAGAAACTTGGTTGACTAAAAATTGACATATAAATTCAGTAAAAATGCGGGTTTCATCATAGGTGAACTGATTTTTCGGTAATGGAATATATACTTGCAAACCTTTGTTGCCAGAAGTTTTAACGAAGGACTGCAGCTGCAATTGGTCAAAAATGGCCTTCATTTTTAATGCCGCTTCTATGGCCAGTGGAAATTCTTTTTGGGATGGCGGGTCCAAATCAAAGACAATTTCAGTTGGATGTGCAGTATCAATTGTTTGAAATGGGATATGAAATTCTAAAGCCAATTGATTGCCAAGCCAAAATAACGTAGACAAATTATTGCAAACAATATAATGGATGCCTTCTATTTGTTTTGTTTGCACATAATTCGGAGCATAATCGGGAACATTTTTTTGATAAAAATGTTCTCCCGGAACACCATGGGGATAACGAATAGTCGTAAGGGCGCGATTTTGCAAAAAAGGAAGCATATAAGGAGCAATATATTCTAAATATAGAAGATAATCCTCTTTCAATAAATTCAATTTCGGCCAAATCGGTTTTTCAGGATGAGTAACTGGCACCTCTTCTGGCATTGGATGCAGCTGTTTTTGAAAGTTTTTCCAATAGCACTCTTCCGGCGATAAATCAAAACGGAAAGAATGAAATCTTGGCTCCCTTAACTTTTTTCCATCAAAATCAATGCAAGCAATATCGGCGCAAATGGAAGGAGGTAACATCCAAACAGAGCTGGAAAGTTTTTCTCCCTTTGTTCGGAAAAAGGCGGCTAGCGTTTGAAACTGTTCATCGGTGAGGCCGTGTTTAAAAGCGGTAACTTCCGTTAACTGATTGTCTTTATAAACGGCGCCGGTAAAATAATCGTTTTCTTTATTGAAGGTATGAACGATGACGGTTACCATTCGCCAATTTTTGATTTTCAGCCAGTCATCTATCCTTTTTCCAGCTGTATAAAGACTTGTTTTCCTTTTAGCAATCATTCCTTCGCCGTTGTGTGTTTTAATCATTTTCCAAAGACTATCGCCATCTTCATAGCTTTCAATGCATTGAATTTGTCCGCGTTGGAAAAATTTGATTTTATTTGGAAGTGGTGTCTCTTTGAAGAGTTGGGACAAATGTTTTTTTCGTTCAATAAGGGGCAGCGTTACCAAATCTGTTCCCTGTATTTTCAGCAAATCGAAAGCGATAAATTGGCAAGGAAACTTTTTGCTTGCTTCCTCCACTTTTTGTTTGGATTTTGTTTTTCCACGGGATTGAACGATGGAAAAATTGCTTCGAAAGTTGTTTTCTAAAAAGACCATTTCTCCATCCATTGTTAACGGAAGAAAAGGAGCAAGCAATGGATAAGTGCGTTTACAAAAATCAATTATTTCTGGAAAGAGGAATGTGATATCCCGCTGATTTCGGCTTATAATGGTGGGTAAGTCATTTTCCCAATGCAGTATGGCGCGATAGCCGTCATATTTCACCTCATAAATCCACTCGTTTCCCCTTGGCCATTCGTCCGCAGATGTCAAAAGCATCGGTTGCATGTTTGAAAACCTCTTTTTTCATTATTGTTAAACAGAATGCAGAGGCTATACATAGTTCTTTTCTGTCTAAGCATAATAAGAAAAAAGTAGGTGACGCTATGCACACGATGTGGAAAGGCAGCATCAGTTTTGGATTAGTCAATATTCCAGTCAAACTTCATGCTGCAACGGAAGATAAAGATGTGAAATTAAGGCAGCTTCATAAAGAATGCCATACGCCGATTAATTATAAAAAGGTGTGCCCTGTTTGCGAAAGGGAAGTGAAAAATGAGGAGATTGTAAAAGCTTTGGAATATGCAAAGAATAAATTTGTTGTGTTGGATGAAGAAGATTTGGAAGTATTAAGAAAAGAAAATGAGGAAAAAGCGGTTGAGATTCTGGAGTTTGTCAAATTGGAAGAAATTGACCCCATTTATTTTCAAAAAAGCTACTTTTTATCGCCGGATACAGGGGGAATGAAAGCTTATGCATTGCTCCGGCAAGCTTTGATAGAATCAGGAAAAATAGGCGTGGCGAAAATTACGATTCGTTCAAAAGAGCAGTTGGCGGTTGTGAGAGTATATGAAGACACTTTGGTAATGGAAACCATTTATTTTCCGGATGAAGTGAGAAAATCCAGTGATGTTCCGAATATTCCTAGCTCAGAAAAAGTAGTGCAAAAGGAATTGGAAACGGCATTAATGTTAATAGATCAATTAACGGTAAAATTCGAACCGGAGAAATATCATGACGAATACCGCACAGCTCTTCTTGAATTAATTGAGAAGAAGAAAGCGGGAGAAACGGTGACTGCCGCAGAGAAAAATCCAGCCATCCCTCCGGATATGACAGATTTAATGAGCGCTCTCGAAGCTTCATTAAATAAAGTGAAAAAGAAACCTGCAGCCAAAAAGAAAAAGGCAAAAGAGAAAAAGGAAGCGTAGTGCTTTATTAAAAAAGGACATTCCAAAGGAGAGAACTTTGAAATGTCCTTTATTTTTTGGATTATAAACTGTCGCCGAAATCTGCTCTGAATTTTTCTACAAGGCGTTCTGGCCAATCGGATAGTGCATCCAATTTTCCAACGAAGAATCTTAATACTTTTGGCTCGTCCACATATTTTAAGCCTTCGATGATGTGACGATTTTCATATAGCCAACTAACCCGGTCAATTACATATTGAATTTGGGACAATGTGAAAACTCGACGAGGAACGGCAAGGCGCACCAACTCCATATTGGCAAGGTTTTCTACGCCATTTTCATCCCGGGCTTCTGACATTGTTCCCCTCTCCATGCCCCGCACTCCGCTTGCGATATAAATGGCTGCTGCCAATGCTCCCGCAGGATACTCATGTTGCGGTACATGAGGCAAGAATTCCATTGCATTGATATGGCAGCCGAGACCTCCAGGAGGTGTAACAACTGGCACACCTTTTTTAAGCAATTCATTTGTCATGTATTCGATGAAGAGCGGTCCTTGGTTAATCATTTCTTCATCCATTGTTTCTTCCAAACCAATGGCAATGGCTTCAATTTCACGGACACTCATTCCGCCATATGTTAAGAATCCTTCATATAATGTTACATACTCCCGCATTGCACGCATATCTTCTTCACTATCTGTGATGATGCCTCCACCGCGGGCAAATCCGAGTTTACGGGCAGAGAAGTAAATAATATCGCACAAGTCGGAAATTTGCCATGTAATTTCCCTAATCGTCATATTTTGGCATTCGTCTTCTCTTTGTTTGATAAAGTATAAGTTGTCTTGCAACAAACTTGCATCAAGCACTAGTTTTATTCCATATTCATCACAAACTTTGCGCACTTCCCGCAAATTTTCTAAAGAGAATGGTTGTCCACCAATCAAGTTTGTACCGGCTTCCATGCGGACAAATGGGATATTTTCAGCCCCTACTTCTTGAATGAGGTTAATAAGTTTTTTGATATCGATGTTTCCTTTGAAAGGATGGTCGCTGTTTAATTTCAAGGCTTCATCCGTAAAAACTTCAACCACTTTTCCGCCGTTTTTTGTTATATGCGCATGGGTTGTTGTAAAGTGATAGTTCATTGGGACATATGTGCCTGGTCTTACAAATGTAGTGCTTAAAATATTTTCACAAGCACGGCCTTGGTGAGCTGGAAGGAAATATTTTTTTCTGAAAATCTCCTGAATTGTTTTTTCTAGTCTTGTGAAAGAAGCGCTTCCCGCATAACTATCATCCGCCTCTAACATGGCTGCTTGTTGTCGGTCGCTCATGGCGTTAACGCCGCTGTCTGTCAACATATCTAAAAACACATCTTTATTTTGTAGAAGGAACGTATTAAAACCTGCTTCTTTCATAGCCTTTAAACGTTCTTCCACCGGCAGTAAATTAAGTTTTTGAATGATGCGGACTTTATGCATTTCCAAAGGTATTTTTTCTCCTGAATAAAACTTAACTGTCATTTGAACTTCCTCCTGCCTCTTCATCCCTTTATTACTTTAACACTTCAACGCTTCAACTCAATGAAACATTGTTATTTTAATCATACATGATTTCAGAAAAAATTTAAAATGCTATTAATATAATTAGAAGAAATATTTACTTTGGACTTAAAATTTTATGTTTAGTAGAAAAATTAGTTATACAAGTTATTTTTGGAAAAGCATTTTGCTTCCCTACATAGAAAACAACAGGAGAAGGCATGATAAAATAAAAGAAAGGACGTGATGACGGTGCAAAATTATTATGCCGATTTACATATACATATCGGTAGGACGGAAAGCGGACGAGCAGTTAAAATTACGGGCAGCAGAAATTTAACGCTGAAAAATATTTTACATACCGCTTCTAGCCAAAAAGGTCTTGATATCATCGGCATTATTGATTGCCACTCGCCGGAAGTCATAGAGGAAATAGAGGAGCTGATGAATGAAGGAAGAATGGAACTTCTGCCAGAAGGAGGATTGAGGTTTGAAAAGACGACTCTTATTCCAGGATCGGAAATTGAAATTTACGATGAATCTTGCAAAGGCCCCGTCCATGTGCTTGCTTTTTTCCCCACTTTAGAATTGATGAAAGAATTTTCCGGATGGATGCGTTCAGTTATAAAAAATATTCACTTAAGTTCCCAACGAATTTACTGCAGTGGAAGACAATTGCAGGGAAAAGTCAAAGAATTGGGAGGGTTATTTATACCTGCCCATGTATTTACCCCTTTTAAAAGCTTATATGGAAAAGGGGTCGAAAAAAGTTTAACAGAAGTTTTGGATCCGGAAAAAATTGATGCCATAGAATTGGGATTGAGTTCTGACACCTATATGGTACAAGGTATAAGCGAGCTTGAAAAATATACGTTCGTTACCAATTCGGATGCTCACTCTCTTGGCAAATTGGCGCGGGAATATCAAAAAGTAGAGCTGCAACAACCCACTTTTCATGAACTTGCATTAGCTCTTCAAGAAAAAGAGGAACGAAAAATTTTAACAAACTATGGGTTAAATCCCCTCTTAGGAAAATATTATTCGACTGTATGTCAAGATTGCGGAGAACGGGTGAAGACGGGAGGGACATGCCCGAAATGTGGCAGCCGTCATGTAGTCAAAGGAGTTTCTGTAAGAATTCAGGAATTGACGGATCTTAAGGAACCTATGCGAAAAAGACCGCCATATATTCATCAAGTGCCATTAGATTTTATACCAGGTGTCGGAAAAAAGACGATTCAGCGGCTGATTGAAGCCTTTGGAACGGAAATGGCGATTTTGCATGAAGTATCATTGGAACAACTGGAAGAAGTGGTTTCTGCGAAAATTGCCAAAACCATTGATTTGGCGAGAAAGGGGCAATTAACCATTGAAATGGGTGGGGGCGGCGTGTATGGAAAAATCATAGAATGAAAATGCCGCTCCTTTTTCTCCTACAAATGGGCATAAAAAAACAAGCTACGAAATTTGACGGGGATCGCTTTCGTAGCTTGCTAAAGGGATGTATGTCTCAAGGACATATATATATCATAGCAAATTGGGGAATTTGCTAGGGGATACATTATTATTATGGAAAGAAGAAAAGATTTTTATTCTTCCCATTTTAAACTTTCGAAGAATCGATAAACTTCTTCATATACAAGTTCACGTTCTTTATCAATAGTAAGAATGTGACCTGAATTAATGAAGCTTTTTATGGATTTAATGCGAGAATTAACAGAATTATATATATAATCTGCGCTTTTGCAGTAGTAATCATCATCGTTTAGACCGCGCAAAATATGGACAGGTTTGTCGATTTTATTTAATTTTGCGCTCGTATCATTAATAATGTTTTGCAAATATTGAAGTGTTGGCATTTGGTAGCGTTTTGCAATAATTTCTGGCTTATCTTCTTCTTCATTATATGTGCCAGTTAGCTTTTTGTAATTAATTGTATAGCTAATGATGCGTTGTTGCAAGCTATCAACACTTTTCTCTAACGCTGGTGCGGACATAGTCACAATTGCTTTAATTGGCCGCTCTTCACCGAGGCGCAATGAGAAGATGCCTCCAAGTGAAACACCAGCAACAGCAATTTCATTATAGCCAAGTCTTCGAAGTTCATCATAACCCTCAACAGCACTGTTCCACCATTCAATTGGATCTGTTTGGATGAGGGTTAAAGGGTCACCACCATGACCTTTATACAAAGGAGCGTGAACCGTATAGTTGCGATCTGCCAAATAGCGACCTAAACGCTTCACATCATTTGTGTTGCCCGTAAAGCCATGCAATAATAAGACAGCACGTTTTCCCGCCTCAATCGTAAATGGTTTTGGCGAAATGATTTTCATTGTGAAGAACTACTCCTTTAACCGTAATAAATGTGTCAGAATATTTAAAATAGATTTTGAAAATTCTTTGAAATTTTTTTATAAATACTTGTTTTTTTTAAGTATTTTTGGTACTCAAACTCAACGTTCAACTTTATTATAGTTATAGGCTTAAATAAATACAATTTATTATTTCTATCAAATTGATTCGAAAACGTTATCATTTTTAAGAAGGGAATAAATTATGGAAATTCAACAATTAGAGTATTTTAAAGTTGTGGCTGAAACTGAACATATGACCCATGCGGCGGAAATGTTAAACATTTCGCAGCCTGCCCTGAGCAAATCTATTTCTAATATCGAGCAGGAGATTGGCGTGCCCCTTTTTGACAGGCAAGGACGTTCAATTATATTGAATCGCTACGGAAAACTTTTTTTAGAAAGCGTCAATAAAATTTTAGAAGAATTCAACAGGGCGAAACAGGAAATTAACGGACTTGTCATGCCCGGATTTGGAGAAGTGTCCTTTGGCTTTATTCATACATTGGGAATGGAAGTTGTGCCGGAATTGATGGCTCATGTCCATGAAAAATATCCAAATATAAAATTTAACTTGACGCAGGCTTCCTCGTTGAATTTGCTGGAACTGTTAGAAAAAGGCGATATTGATTTATGTTTATCTCAAAAAATTGACTCAAAAGTGGTAAGTATCGAATGGGTTGAATTATGGAAAGAAGATTTGTTTGTCATTGTTCCTAAAAATCATCCTTTGGCAGAAAAAGATTTTATCGCATTGCGTGAAATTAAAGATGAACCTTTTGTTTCGATTAAAAAAGGGAATGCTTTGCGCCATATGGTTGATAAATTATTAAAAGAAGTGGGGATTGCTAAAACAAACATTACCTTTGAAGGGGAAGATCCGCATACGGTGGCGGGATTTGTCAGTGCAGGCCATGGGGTATCAATTATTCCAGGAATTAAAGGATTATCCGAGTATAATGTCAAAAAGATATCTGTAAAAGAACCGGTTTGTGAACGAAAAATAGGAGTATCTTGGGTTCAAGGAAGATATATGTCCCCAGCAGCAAACCAATTTATAAATTATTTAGTGGAGTATTTCAAAGGAAAATAGAAAAGGTGTAGATGGCGTGGCAGATAAGCAAGAAAAATTCGAAAGATTAATACTGCAATTTCAACATTTACTTTCAATTGAGCAAATCATGGAAGCAAGGAATATTTACCGTCTTGCCCATGAAAAGAATGTGGAAGCGATGGTTGAATTAGCTTCACTGTATAAGTTCATGGAGGAATATTCCATGGCTGTTTATTGGCTGCAAAAAGCAAGTAAATCTGGGAACAGCGAGGCTCTTTACCAGCTTGCTAATTGTTATTATGAAGGGCTTGGAGTAGAAGAAGATGTGAAAACGGCTTTACAATTATATAAGAAAGCAGCGAAAAAGGGCCATGCCGATGCTCAAAACAACTTAGCCGATATGTATTTAAATGGCGAAGGAACCTCTGTTAATTATAAAGAAGCATTGAAGTGGTTTAAAGAAGCGGCAAAACAAAATGTTGTTGAAGCGATGTTTACACTGGGAATCATGCATGAACAAGGCATCGAAATCAAAAAAGATGAAAAAAAGGCCCTCCAATATTATTTGCAGTCGGCAGAAGGCGGTTATCCTGACGCCCAGTATAGGATGGGCTCCATTTATTTAGAGGGGCTGTTGGGAGTGGAGAAAAACACCTCTCGCGCTATTGAATGGTTTGAAAAAGCAGCACAATTTCACCATATCGATGCCATTTATAATTTAGGATTTTTATATGAACATGGCATCGGCGTCAAGAGAAATGGAAAAAAAGCTCTTTATTATTACAAGAGAGCCTCATTGCTTGGAGATTATCAGGCAAAATTAAATATCGCCAACATTTATGAAAAGGGCATTGATGTTGAGGCCGATAAAAAAGCTGCAGCCCGCTGGAGAGAATTAGCAAGACAACAAATGGAAAATGATTATGACCGATAGTTCCCCACCATTTGAAAAGTAAAGAGCATGTTCATCAAATCTTCAGAGAAAATTTTGCTAAAGCCGACACAAAAAGAAGAAAGAATAGCGATTATACTTAAAATAGCGAAAATGAATGTATGGGAGTTGTATCGAATGAAAACGGTAACAGTAATTGGTGGAGGAATTACAGGACTTTGCACGATGTTTTACTTGCAAAAACAGCTGAAAGAGCGCAATCTTTCTGCCCATTTAGTACTGCTTGAAAAAAATCCTTACCTTGGCGGAAAAATGCATACTGTGCGGGAAAATGGATTTATCATGGAAACGGGGGCAGATTCCATTGTCGCCCGTTATCCAAGCGTCCAAAAATTAATTCAAGAGCTTGATTTTGAATCGGAAGTCGTTTATAACGAAACGGGAATTTCTTATATTCATACAAATCATGAACTGCATGCCATCCCGAAAGAATCAGTCTTTGGCATTCCTATGACGGTGGAATCGTTAAAAGCAAGCACCCTCATTTCTGAAGAAGGAAAGCAGCGAGTGTTGAAAGATGGAGAAATTCCAAATACGAAATTTACGAAAGAAAGCTCCATCGGGGAATTTTTAGAGTACTTTTTAGGGAAAGAAATCGTGGAAAAACAAATTGCCCCAGTGCTTGCCGGCGTGTATTCCGGCGATATTTACAAATTATCCATTGCCTCCACTCTTCCATATTTAGTGGATTATAAAAATGAATACGGCAGCTTGATGAAAGGTTTACAAGCGAATCGCGAGAAGTTTGAACGGGAAGCCAACAAAAAATTCCTTTCTTTTAAAAACGGGTTATCCCAGTTGATTGACCGTTTGGAAGAACTGCTTGATACAGTGGAAATTCGCAAAAATACTGAAACAATTCGGGTTGAGAAGAAAAATGATCTTTATGAAATCACATTAGCAAATGGCGAAAAGCTTGAAGCGGATGTTGTGGTGTTGGCATTACCAAACCAAGTCGTAAAGAACTTATTAAAGGATGAAGAATTAGACCCTTATTTCAACCAATTTAAAAATGCTTCTGCTATTACGATGTATTTAGGCTTCGATTTGCCGGATTCCATTTTGCCGCAAGATGGTACGGGATTTATTGTTTCCCATAACAGCGATTTAGTGTGCAATGCCTCCACTTGGACAAGCCGCAAATGGAAACATACATCCAAAGATGGAAATTTATTAGTACGCTTGTTTTATAAAGAAAACAATCCCCGCTATCATGAATTAAAAGTCATGAGCGATGAAGAACTGACAAAGGTAGCCCTAAACGATATTAAACTCAGCTTAAATATTGAAGAACAGCCGAACATGGTAAAAATTACAAAATGGATCGATGCGATGCCAAAATACGATTTAGCCCATCACGAAGCCTTGCAGGAAGTGCTCTCAAAATTAAAAGAACGTTATCCGAATTTGCTCATTGCCGGCTGCTCTTATTTTGGAGTAGGCATTGGTGCTTGTATTGACAACGGAAAAGAAACAGCAGAGAATATTTTTGAGCTTATTTCGCAGTAATTCCGATTTGTTAACTTGACAAAATGAAGATTACCGTTTATGATGAGAGCTATTATATTGATATTTTAAAATTGAATAACACTTATCAAGAGAAGTGGAGGGAACTGGCCCGAAGAAGCTTCAGCAACCAACTAATCTATTTAGTAAGGTGCTAAATCCAGCGGCAATTGCCGAAAGATAAGGTGACTATAAGGAAATGACAAGCCTTCTTTCGCAAGAAGGCTTTTTCTATTAGATGAATTAACTGAAAATTTATGCAGTATAGAAAAGTGAGGGAATTTAATGGGACTATTAGAGGCTTTAAAAAATAGCGTGTTAGTTGCGGATGGAGCAATGGGGACGCTTTTATATTCGTATGGTCTGGAATCTTGCCATGAAGAAATGAATATAGAAAGGCCAGAAATTATCGAAAAAATTCATAGCGAATACATACAAGCCGGCGCAGATGTCATCCAAACGAACACATATGGCGCAAATAAAATTAAGCTTACCCGATACGGACTAGAGTCCAAAGTGGTGGAAATCAATAAAGGGGCCATTGAAGTGGCAAGACGTGCAGCAGCAGGAAAAGACGTCTTTATTTTAGGCTCCATTGGCGGAATTCGCGGGGTTCGTAAAGTGGATTACACTTTGGATGAAATTTTGGAAGCTGTAAGGGAACAGGCAGAAGTGTTGATTGCAGGCCGGTTAGATGGGTTATTGCTCGAAACTTACTATGATTTTGAAGAGCTTACGGAAACGTTGAAAATGGTAAGAGCAATGACCGATATGCCGATTATTGCCCAAGTTTCCATGCAAGAGCCGGGCGTTTTGCTTAATGGCCTGAAATTAAATGAAGCGTTAAAACAGCTTGAACAATTAGGTGCAAATATAGTCGGTGTGAACTGTCGCCTTGGTCCTTACCATACGATTCAAGCCTTTGAAGAGGTGGAAATTCCTGAGAAAGCTTATTTATCCGCCTATCCGAACGCTTCGTTATTGGATATTGAAGATGGCCGCGTTGTTTACGAATCAGAAGTGGATTATTTTGCCCGTGCTGCAGTGGAACTTTGCAATGAGGGAGTAAGACTTATTGGAGGATGCTGCGGCACAACGCCAAAACATATTGAAGCTGTGAAAAAGAAATTAGCTCATTTCCGGCCGATTGAAAAGAAAGTGGCAAAACCTGTAAGGGAAGCAATTATTCAAGAGGCGGAACCGCATAGCTTCGAGCCTCTTCATGAAAAAGCTAAAAGAGAACGCTCGGTGATTGTGGAATTAGATACGCCAAAACATTTAGAAATTGAGCAATTTGTGGAAGGTGCTAAGGCTTTGTATGAAGCTGGGGCGGACCTTATCATGATGGCGGACAATTCTTTAGCCTCCCCAAGAGTCAGCAACTTGGCTATGGGTGCCATTTTAAAACTGCAATACGGCATTCGCACAATGCCTCACATAACTTGCCGTGACCGGAATTTGATTGGGCTTCAATCTCATTTGATGGGGTTAAATGCCCTCGGATTACATGATGTTCTAGCGGTTACCGGCGACCCTACAAAAGTGGGGGATTTTCCTGGGGCGACGAGCGTCTATGATGTTTCTTCAATGGAATTAATCTCTCTCATTAAACAATTAAACGAAGGGATTTCTTTCTCCGGAAAATCTCTTAAAAAGAAAGCGAATTTCTCCGTGGCGGCTGCTTTTAATCCGAATGTACGCGTTATCGATCGCGCGGTAAGCCGCCTGGAGAAAAAAATTGAACATGGTGCGGATTATTTCATTTCACAGCCAATTTATTCGAAAGAAAAAATTGTGGAAGTCTATGAGGTGACAAAGCATTTAGAAACGCCGATTTATATTGGCATTATGCCGCTCACAAGTTTTAAAAATGCGGAGTTTTTGCACCATGAAGTACCGGGAATTAAACTCTCCGATGATGTGTTAGAGAGAATGAAACAGGTGAGCGGCAATAAAGAAGAAGAAACAAAAGTAGGTCTTGAAATTGCAAAAGAGTTGTTAGATACAGCAACCCAATACTTTAACGGCATTTACTTGATTACACCGTTTATGCGATATGAACTGACAATACAACTATTGCAATATATCCAACAACTTGATGAGCAAAACAAAGGAGTTAAAGCAAATGGCTAACCATCCAATCGAAGAACAGTTGCAAAAACGAATTTTAATTATCGACGGGGCAATGGGAACAATGCTCCAGCAGGAAAATTTAACAGCTGAAGATTTTGGTGGGGAAGAATATGAGGGATGCAATGAACATCTTGTTTTAACAAGACCGGATGTGATTTCCAAAATTCACAGAGCCTATTTGGAAGCGGGCGCGGATATTATTTCGACCGATACCTTTGGTGGAACTCCCCTTGTATTAGATGAATATGGATTGGGCCATAAAGCTTATGAAATCAACAAAAAAGCTGTAGAACTGGCAAAGGCGGAAGCGGATAAATATTCAACGAGCGATTGGCCTCGATTTGTGGCAGGTTCGATGGGGCCGACAACAAAAACATTGTCTGTTACAGGCGGTGTGACATTTGATGAGCTTGTAGAAAACTTTTATATTCAAGCAAAAGCCTTAATTAACGGAGGCGCCGATTTGCTGTTGCTTGAAACAAGCCAAGATATGTTAAATGTAAAAGCGGCAACTCTTGGCATAAAACGGGCTTTTGAAGAAACAGGAAAAGAGCTTCCTGTCATGGTTTCTGCAACAATCGAGCCGATGGGAACAACACTGGCTGGCCAATCCATTGAAGCTTTCTACATTTCTATTGAACATATTCATCCGATTTCCATTGGGTTAAACTGTGCAACCGGCCCAGAATTTATGACGGACCATATCCGATCGCTGTCAGAATTGGCTACTAGCTACATTAGCTGTTATCCGAATGCCGGTTTGCCGGATGAAGAAGGCCACTATCATGAAACGCCGGAATCCTTGTCAACGAAATTGCGAGGATTTGCTGAAAAAGGCTGGTTAAATATTGTGGGAGGATGCTGCGGAACAACTCCTGCCCACATTAAGGCCATTCGGGAGGCGGTAAAAGATTACAAACCGCGTCCGAAAAAAGAAAAATCCCATGGTCATGCTGTGTCCGGCATAGAACCGCTTATTTACGATGACTCCATGCGTCCATTATTTATCGGGGAAAGAACAAACGTTATTGGTTCCCGCAAATTTAAGCAGCTCATTATTGAAGGAAAATATGAGGAAGCTGCTGAAATTGCACGGGCGCAAGTGAAAAATGGCGCTCATGTCATTGATATATGTTTAGCTAATCCTGACCGCGACGAGCTTGAGGATATGCGCAAGTTTATGAAAGAAGTTGTAAAGAAAGTCAAAGTTCCTTTAGTCATTGACTCAACGGATGAACGGGTCATTGAAGAAGCGTTGAAATATTCCCAAGGAAAGGCCATCATTAACTCCATCAACTTGGAAGATGGAGAAGAACGGTTCGATAAAGTATTGCCGATTGTAAAAAAATACGGGGCTTCCGTCGTGGTCGGCACAATTGACGAAGAAGGAATGGCCGTTACGCGCGAAAGAAAATTGGCCATTGCTGAACGCTCTTACAAAATCTTGACTGAGAAATGGGGACTTGCGCCGGAAGATATCATCTTTGACCCGCTTGTATTCCCTGTAGGCACGGGAGATGAGCAATACATTGGTGCGGCGGAGGAAACAATTGAAGGAATCCGTTTAATTAAGGAGAAATTCCCAAGAGCCTTAACGGTGCTTGGCATCAGCAATGTTTCCTTTGGTCTCCCACCTGTGGGACGGGAAGTATTGAATGCAGTATTTTTATATCACTGCACGCAAGCGGGCCTAGATTATGCCATCGTAAATACGGAAAAATTAGAGCGTTATGCATCCTTGCCAGAAGAAGAAATTCAGCTGGCGAATGATTTGATTTTCAATACAAACGATGAAACATTGGCGAAATTTACAGCCTTTTACCGCGATAAAAAGAAAGAAGAGAAAAAGATTGAGCTTCCTGCGACGGTGGAAGAGCGCCTGAAATACTACATCGTGGAAGGAACAAAAGAAGGCTTAATTGAAGATTTGGAAGAAGCAAGAAAAATATTTGATACGCCTCTAGATATCATTAATGGTCCATTGATGGACGGCATGGCGGAAGTAGGGCGCTTATTCAACGATAATCAGTTAATTGTGGCGGAAGTGTTGCAA
The DNA here is from genome assembly GCF_004331915.1 of Ureibacillus thermophilus. Classification (NCBI taxonomy): domain Bacteria; kingdom Bacillati; phylum Bacillota; class Bacilli; order Caryophanales; family Caryophanaceae; genus Ureibacillus; species Ureibacillus thermophilus. The sequence goes on along the minus strand of NZ_CP036528.1, from coordinate 150,356 downwards.
AGCGCCGGCGTGATGAAAGCGGCTGTTGCCCACCTAGAACAATATATGGAAAAAGTAGAGGACAGTGCTGGAAAAGGAAAAGTCATTTTGGCAACGGTAAAAGGCGACGTTCACGATATTGGTAAAAACTTAGTGGATATTATTTTAAGCAACAACGGCTATCAAGTGATTGACTTAGGAATAAAAGTAACCCCGGCGGAATTGATTGAAGCCATCCGCAAAGAAAAACCGGACATTGTCGGCTTATCTGGACTATTGGTGAAGTCGGCGCAGCAAATGGTATTGACGGCGCAAGACTTTAAAGCAGCAGGCATTGATGTACCGATTCTTGTTGGGGGAGCCGCTCTGACGAAACGCTTTACTGAAACAAAAATTGCGGCTGAATACGATGGACCGGTCATTTATGCAAAAGATGCAATGCAAGGGTTAGAACACGCCAATCGTTTAATGGATCCGAATGAACGGGAAGCCTTCTTGCAAGAAATTCGGGAATCTCGCGAAAAACGCTTGGAAGCAGATGCAAAACGGGCAAATCAGCCGAAAAAAGAGGTGCCGAAAAAACAAGCCCGCACAGTGGAAGATGCGCCAGTATTCATACCGAAAGATTTAAAAGTACACATAAAGAAAAATTATTCCGTTCAACATTTGCAGCCTTACATCAATATGCGCACATTGCTCGGCCACCATTTAGGTTTGAAAGGCAATGTAGAGAAATTGCTAGCGGAGAAAGACGAGCGAGCGATGGAATTATACAATTTAGTGTTAGAAATATTGAATTCTGGCGTGCTAAAACCTTCAGGAATATATCAATTCTTCCCTGCTCAAAGCGATGGGGACGATGTGGTAATCTATTGTCCAGAGGATAATAAAACAGAAATTGAACGATTCCATTTCCCACGCCAGCAAGATGAACCGTATCTATGTCTTGCGGATTTCTTAAAACCTGTGGATAGCGGAAAGATGGATTATGTGGCGCTGATGGTGGTCACTGCTGGACATGGTGCAAAAGAAAAGGCTGATCAATTAAAAGAAGAAGGAAAATTTTTAGAAAGCCATGCTCTTCTATCAACAGCTTTAGAGCTTGCGGAAGGATTTGCAGAACGTTTGCATCAGGAAATCCGAGATGATTGGGGATTCCCAGATCCAACCGACTTTACGATGAAAGAACGCTTTGCCGCAAAATATCAAGGCCAACGTTTCTCCTTTGGCTATCCGGCTTGTCCAAACTTGGAGGACCAAGAAAAACTGTTTAAATTATTGAAGCCGGAGCAAATCGGCGTTTATTTGACAGAAGGCTATATGATGGAGCCGGAAGCAAGCGTATCCGCCATCGTATTTGCCCACCCAAGCGCAAGATATTTTAATGTTTAATTGTAAGCATCCCCCGGTTATAGGGGGTGCTTTTTATTGATAGGTTTTGTGTGACAATATTCCTTGTTTTTGTGACCATAAAGCTTATTCCAAATTTTATCGACAAATTTTGTGTCCATAACACCTAAATTTGTGACAATATCGCCTGATTTCGTGAACATAACGCCAGATTTATTTTTTTATCACCAAGATTTGTAACAATAACCCTTGTTTTTCAATACTAAGGAGGAAGATTTAATGATTCGCCCAATGATGTTGGAAGATCTCCAAAGTGTTATGGAAATCTATAATGATGCCATTTTGCATACCACAGCTCTCTATCGTACCCATCCGCAAACTTTGGAAGAAAGAGAGAATTGGTTTCACGAACACAAGAAAAACAATGAGCCAATGTTCGTTTATGAAGAGGATGGAGAAGTAGCGGGATTTGCCTCTTTTAATAGATTTTATCCGAATGAAGGCTACAAATATTCCATGGAGCATTCGGTCTACGTTGCGCCCAAACATCAAGGAAAAGGCATTGGCAAAAAATTATTGCAAACATTAATAGAAGAAGCAAAAAAGCGGGAAGTGCGAACGCTCATTGCAGTCATTGATTCGGAGAATACAGCGAGCATCAAGCTGCATGAACAGTTTGGTTTTCAATTTGCTGGCCGTTTAAAAAATGTCGGTTATAAATTTGGCAAATGGCTGGACATTGTATATTATCAGCTCCATTTTTATTGAGATGACATTTGTCATATGGAAAACATGATATTTGCTTCTACTGATGCAAGGCTTGCCGTTGTACGATGAGAATAACATTTTATAGGAACAGGTGAAGCCTATGTCAATGACAAATGCTGAAAAGACGAAAAAGCTGCGAAAAGATGTTGCACCTTTTGCTAAATCGGAAACGAAAAAAAGTGTGATTCAAATGATTAACACCATAATCCCGCTTCTTATTTTTTGGGGAATGGGATATACTTTCGCAAGTACGAATCCATGGATCAGCGTGTTTTGCGCGGTGATTGCTTCCGGTTTTGTCGTGCGCACATTTATTATTTTTCATGATTGTACCCACGGATCCTTCTTCAAAAGCAAAAAGGCAAACGACTGGGTAGGAAATCTTACAGGGATTCTGACATCCTTCCCTTATGCAAAATGGAGAAGGGAACATTTAATTCACCATGCCACAAGCGGGAATTTGGATAAACGCGGCATCGGTGACATCGATATGTTAACAACGGATGAATACTTAGCCCTTTCTAAAACAAAAAGATTTTTCTATCGTTTATACCGCAATCCTTTCGTAATGTTCGGGTTGGGGCCGTTGTATTTAGTTCTCGTTTTAAATCGTTTTAACCGAAAAGATGCGAAGAAAAAAGAACGTTTCAACACGTATTTTACAAATATAGTGGTTGCTTTAATTATTACTGCTTTAATCATTGCTTTTGGCTGGAAAGCGGTACTCCTTGTTCATGGGGTGACGATGTTTATTGCAGGAGCCCTTGGTATTTGGTTGTTTTATATCCAACATACGTATGAAGATTCTTATTTCGAATATGACCCGGAATGGGATTATGTAAAAGCAGCGGTGGAAGGAAGCTCTTTTTACAAGCTGCCAAAGATGTTGCAATGGATTACAGGGAATATTGGATACCATCATGTGCATCATTTAGCGCCGAGAGTTCCTAACTATTATTTGGAAGCTGCTCACAATTCTGTGCCGCCGCTTCAAAAAGCAACTACGATTACGATTAAAACAAGTCTTGAGTCGGTGCGTTACAAATTGTACGATCCGGAGAAGAAAAAGTTTGTCACATTTAAAGAAGTAGAAAAATTTTATGTTGGAAAAGTAGTGGAGTCCTGAAAGTATAGCCTGCTTTTGGGACTTTCTTATTTTACAATGTATAATGAAAAGAAAAAGGTTGCGTGGAAAACGATGAAGAGCTGGTACATGATTTTTCCGAAAAGTAAATGGATCAGCATTTATATATGGGTTATCTTTTGTATTCTTCCCTTTTACTTTTTGGTGCGGACATTATCGCCCATTCAAATATTTGTCGGGGTTGTTCTCATTTTGCTTTATTTTTTATCTTATTATTTTTCTTACCATTCCAAAAACGGGCTTGTCTATATGTGGGTCAGTTTTGGAATGGCATTGAACATCTTGATGACATTGTTTTATGGGTATGTGTATTTATCGATTTTTACATCTTTTTTCATTGGAAATATAAAAAACACGGTCGGCTTTTACATCATGTACGGCTTGCATATTGGCTTTACCATTGTCTCTATTGCGGTTGGGTATTTCATCGAATTAGAGTCCTTTTTGAACCAGACGCCATTTATTATCATTACAGTTGTAGGAGTCGTGATTTTGCCTATTGCCATCTACAGCCGAAATAAGCAGGAAAATTTGGAAGGCGAATTGGAAAGCGCAAAAGAACGCATTGCAGAACTCATCATCCACGAAGAACGCCAGCGGATTGCCAGAGATTTGCATGATACCCTTGGGCAGAAGCTCTCTATGATTGGGTTGAAAAGCGATTTGGCAAGCCGTCTTGTAGAAAAAAATCCGAAAGCAGCGATACAGGAAATACAAGAAATTCGTCATACAGCTCGAATCGCCTTAAAAGAAGTGCGGGAACTTGTTTCAAATATGAAAGCGGTGAAATTGAGCGAAGAATGCATACGGGTGGAGCAACTACTAAAAGCAGCTGGCATCTCCTATCAATTGATTGGGAACATTCATCAGTTAAAAATTCCTGTATTAGTGGAAAATGTGTTGAGTATGTGTCTGAAGGAAGCCGTTACAAATATCGTAAAACATAGCGGCGCGAAACATTGCATCATTGAAATTCAGCAAAATCAAAATGAAGTGATGCTGATGATACAAGATGACGGAAAAGGAATCAATGAAAATTCGGGGATTGAAGGAAATGGATTAAAAGGAATGCGGGAACGATTGGAATTCATTAACGGAACATTAACGATTGAAAAAAATCCTGGAGTGAAATTAACGATTACGATTCCGCTGACCATTACCCACCAGGGAGGAAATGTTATATGATACGCATTGTCATTGCTGAAGATCAAGGGATGCTGTTAGGGGCATTAAGTTCGTTGTTAAACATGGAAGAGGATATGGAAGTCGTTGGGCTTGCCAAAAATGGCGAAGAAGCAGTAAAGCTTGTTCATGAATTGAAGCCGGATATTTGCATCATGGATATCGAAATGCCAGTCAAGACAGGGCTTGATGCGGCGGAAGAATTAAATGGCAAAATCGATTGCAAAATCATTATCTTAACGACTTTTGCAAGACCGGGATATTTTGACCGGGCAAGAAAAGCTGGGGTGCGAGGCTATTTGTTGAAAGACAGCCCAATTGAAGAGCTGGTGAACGCCATTCGGAGGATTATGGACGGAAGACGTATTTATGCACCGGAGCTTTTGGACATCGTTTATGACGAGGAAAGCGAAAACCCGTTGACGGAACGGGAAAGCCAAGTGCTGGAACTTGTAGCAGAAGGGAAAACAACCAAAGAAATTGCAGCAGAACTATATTTATCCACAGGAACGGTAAGAAACTACATCTCCACGATTTTGGATAAATTGGGCGTCGGAAATCGCATCGAAGCCATTTCTCGATTTAAAGAAAAAGGATGGAATAAATAATAGAAAGGAGGCTGTCCAGAAAGTCGAACACTTTCTGAACAGCCTTACTTCTTAATAGTAATATTCTCTTAAAAACTTTCCCTGCGGTGGTTACAAAACGCGCCTCCTCGTCGCAATTTATCTGCAGCAAAAACTCTAGCGACAGCCGCAAAGGGGTGTCTTAAAATGCCCCCTTTGATATTATTTATTCTTTTTTGTGAGGCGTCCCAATGCAAAGGCAGCGGCCATTAGACCAATCACTGTGTTTGTCTTTTTATTAAAGATTTGTTTTGTAACAAGGTTAATGTTTTGAGGGCGTTCTGCAAGCCTTCTCATGAAGTAACCATACCAGTCGTTGCCGAAAGGAACGTAAACGCAGAAGTTATAGCCTTCTTTTGCAAGCTCCAACTGCATATCTTTTCGGAATCCGTAAAGCATTTGGAACTCAAATTTATCCTTTGGAATATTGTGATCTTTTACAAATTGTTTTACGTGTTTGATCACATTATGGTCGTGTGTTGCAATGGAAGTAAATTTCCCGTTTAATAAGCTGTATTCAATAATTTCGATAAAGTGCAAATCGATGTCGCTTTTATCTTGATAAGCAACGCTTGGAGATTCTTTGTAGGCTCCTTTTACAATGCGGAGGCGATAGTCTTTATATTTTTCCGCATATTCTTTTGCTTTAAAGAAATAGGCTTGAATAACCGTACCGACATTATCGTATGTTTCTGAAATTTTTTCCATTAAATCAAAAGTTGGTTGGAGCAAATCGTATGTCTCTTGGTCGAAATTTACGTGCATATTGTATTTATGGGCAGCTCCCACAATTTCCATCACATTATCGTAACAGAAATCAAAGTCGATTTTTAAACCAAGTTGGGAAGGTTTGATGGAGATATGGGCATCTAAACCATTTTCATGGATCGCTTCAATTGTTTCGATAATGTAATCTTTTGCTTTAATTGCTTCTGAACGTTCGTTTACAAACTCTCCTAGCACGTCAACAGTACATGAAATGCCATGTTTATTCAGCTCTTTAATGCTTTCGACAACTTCAGGAATATTTGTACCAGCAACTACGCTTTGGGCACCAAGTTTTAAACCATATTTTTGAGCAGCTTTATTGAGCAATTGATTTTCCGATAATGCGATGAAAAAGTCACGTAATATTGGCATAGCGATCTCCTCTTTTCCTGTTAAGATATATACAAAAACATTATAGCATAGAAAATTTTTAAACTTCAGAAATCACCATCTTTATTATTGTTTTTTTGTGACAAAGTTATACGTTTCCCAATGTAGAGTGCGCTTTGCCTTTTTTTCAAAATAACCTGATGGAAACAGTGATTGTGTTTGTCTTCATTCTCTTATCTTAAAAAATATAATGAGCATTACAGAGAAATGGATTTACTAACATTATAATGGTTAGAATAGCCTTTGGAAGATACATTTTAACATATAGTGTTACGAGATTTGTATAATAATTTATTGAAGCGTTCGAATCAAAAAAGGAATAGTGTATACTAGAAATTAACGAATAATGGAAGAAGGGATCCTAAATGAGAGAAATGTATCAAGATGATTCACTAACATTACACACGGACTTATATCAAATTAATATGGTGGAATGTTATTGGGCTGATGGCATGCATAATCGAAAAGCAGTTTTTGAAATATTTTTCAGAAAACTTCCTTTTGGCAATGGATATGCCATTTTTGCGGGACTGGAACGGATTATTGAGTACTTAAAAAATTTCCGTTTTAGCGAAACGGATTTAGCTTATTTAAAAGAGTTAGGTTATGATGATGGATTTCTTGAATACTTAAAATCATTGCGTTTTACCGGTTCCTTGTATTCTGTTGTTGAAGGGGAAGTTGTATTTGCTAACGAACCGCTTCTTCGCATTGAAGCTCCGCTGGCAGAAGCCCAATTAATCGAAACAGCTCTATTGAATATTGTCAATTTTCAAACTTTAATTGCTACAAAAGCAAGCCGCATCAAACAAATTATCAAAGATGAAACCTCTGCAGAATTCGGTTCCCGCCGTGCACAAGAAATGGATGCAGCCATTTGGGGAGCACGGGCAGCGATTATTGGAGGTTTTGATTCAACATCCAACGTCCGCGCGGGGAAAATCTTTAATATTCCTGTATCCGGAACGCATGCCCACGCCTTTGTACAAGCCTACAAAGACGAGTATGAAGCTTTTAAAGCCTATGCAAGAAGACACAAAGATTGCGTTTTTTTAGTGGACACTTATAACACATTAAAATCCGGCGTGCCCAATGCCATCCGAGTGGCAAAAGAATTGGGAGACAAAATCAATTTTATCGGGATCCGCTTAGACAGCGGAGATATCGCCTTTTTATCAAAAGAAGCAAGACGCATGCTGGATGAAGCCGGTTTTACCCAAGCCAAAATTATCGCTTCTAATAATTTAGATGAATACACCATTTTAAACTTGAAAGCGCAAGGGGCGAAAGTGGATTCTTGGGGAGTTGGAACGAAACTCATCACGGCATATGACCAGCCTGCATTAGGCGCTGTTTATAAAATGGTGGCTTTTGAAAATGAAAACGGCGAAATGGAAGATACATTAAAAATTACATCCAATGCAGAAAAAGTCACAACACCTGGACTAAAAAGAGTGTTCCGCATCATCAATAAGGAAAACGGAAAAGCAGAAGGGGATTACATTACGTTGGAGAATGAAAATCCGCAAGAAGAAAAACGGTTGAAAATGTTCCACCCTGTGCATACCTTCATCTCTAAATTTGTGACGAATTTTGAAGCAAAAGAATTGCACAAAAAAATCATTGATGAAGGAAAAATCGTGTACGAAAGCCCTTCTGTATTGGAAATGCAGCAATACGCGAAGGAAAGTTTGGAATTATTGTGGGATGAGTATAAACGTTCATTGAATCCTGAAGAGTATCCGGTGGACCTTAGCCAAAAATGCTGGGATAACAAAATGAGAAAAATACAAGAAATCTGGGAAGCCATCGAAAATATGGAATAGGTTTAGGGGGAATGCCAAGTGGAGAGCTTACAACAACAAATCATTAAAGAGCTGCACGTTCTTCCGAAAATCAATCCTGCTGAAGAAGTGCGGAAGTCCGTTGAGTTTTTAAAAGAATATGCGAAGAAGCATTCCTTTATAAGAGGATTTGTCATTGCCATCAGTGGAGGACAAGATTCCACATTGGTTGGGAAGTTGACGCAAATGGCCGTCGATGAATTAAATGAAGAAGCAGGTGAACAAAAATATTCTTGTTATGCAGTTCGCCTTCCTTACGGGGAGCAAAAGGACGAACAAGATGCGCAAGATGCCATTCAATTTATTCAGCCGACAAAAGTCATTACAGTCAATATTAAAAAAGCGGTGGATGCCAGCGTAGAGGCGCTGCGGGAAGCTGGAATCGTGTTGAGTGATTTTGCAAAAGGCAATGAAAAAGCCCGTGAACGGATGAAAGTGCAATATTCCATCGCCATGATGACCAACTCTGTCGTTGTCGGAACGGATCATGCGGCGGAAGCGGTGACGGGATTTTACACGAAATATGGAGATGGCGGCGTCGATTTAGTGCCGATTTTCCGATTAAATAAGCGTCAAGGGAAGCAGCTTCTTCAATATTTAGGCTGCCCTGAACATTTATACAAAAAAACGCCGACTGCTGACCTGGAAGATGATAGGCCACAACTGCCAGATGAAGCGGCTTTAGGGGTATCTTATGAAATGATTGATGATTATTTGGAAGGAAAACCTGTACCGGAGGAAGCAAGAAAAATCATTGAAGGGCATTACTTGCGCTCGCAGCATAAACGCCATATGCCAATTACGATCTTTGATGATTTTTGGAAATAAAGAAATCGCGTTCTCAAAAGGGGCTGTCCAGAAAGCCAAACACTTTCTGAACAGCCTTACTTCTTAATAGTAATATTCTCTTAAAAACTTTCCCTGCGGTGGTCACAAAACGCGCCTCCTCGTCGCAATTTATCTGCGGCAAAAACTCTAGCGAAAGCCGCAAAGGGGGCGTTTCAAAATGACTTTGATATACTCCCTTTTTTATCAGAAATACGCAATAGAGCAAAGAAAAGGGATAGTACGATTTGCATAGAAAACCTTAAAATTCAGAAAAAATTATCCGATAATAAAATAAAATTATAGGATAAAAGGAAGGGGAGGTGAGTGTCAGTGAGAACTTCACGTATTCAATCGGTTGTAAACGGCACTTATGCAAGGCGTTTTTTGCAATCCAAGCATGATCAGCCATTTATTATAAATGATGGAGGCGGCCACTCTTTTTCGAGAAACCCTCGCCAGCAGCAAAAAAATCAAAAGAAAAAAACTGCACAAAACCATATGCCGGCTGTTTTAAACCGCAATCCAAAGAGAATGTGGCTGATTGGGCAGCCCCTTGATGGCAAATCAATGGAACAAATGAGAAGAAGGATATTGGAACATCAAGTGAAGATTCAGAGGGCGAGAAATAAGGAAGTTCTCATTCGCACTTACCGCACTTCTATTTAAGATTTATAGAGAAAGGAATATAGGTTTAAATATTTTCGGAGGGCGAAGTGAATGAACTTCGCTTTTTTGTTTATATTTTCGGAAAAAGGTGGAAAATATGTTAGTGTAAAATAACAAATGAATGGCTGTAAAGGTAATATAGTTGTTTTTTATCCAAATTATCGTTTATGCTTTAAATAAATAATTTCACGTAAATTCTGACTTTTTCTCGGGTTTCAGGAGGATAATTTATGCATAAAACAATCGAAAAGATCATTCAAAACATAGAAAAAGTAATGATCGGGAAACGGGAAGTGGCTGAACTGAGCCTTGTTGCCCTGCTTGCCGGTGGGCATGTATTGCTTGAAGACGTGCCAGGGGTCGGAAAAACAATGATGGTGCGCGCCCTTGCCAAATCCGTGAGCGCGGAGTTTAAAAGAATCCAATTTACGCCAGACTTATTGCCTTCAGATGTACTGGGCGTTTCTATATATAATCCAAAAACATTGCAGTTTGAGTTCAGACCGGGTCCGATTGTCGGAAATATTATTTTAGCCGATGAAATTAACCGAACATCCCCAAAAACTCAATCGGCTTTACTTGAATGTATGGAAGAATCATCTGTAAGCGTCGATGGAGAAGTTATTCAGCTGCCAAAGCCATTTTTTGTGATGGCAACGCAAAACCCAGTCGAATATGAAGGTACATTTCCATTGCCGGAAGCTCAATGGGATCGCTTTTTAATGAAAATCCGTATGGGGTATCCGACCGTATCAGAGGAAATTGAAATTTTAAGACGGGTTGAAAAAACTTCTCCAATTCAGACTTTGGAATCAGTTATTACGATTGAGGAATTATTGAATTTGCAAGAAGAAGCAAGAAATGTTTATGTGGATGATGCAGTCAAAGAATATATCGTTCAATTAGCTCGTGCAACTAGAACGAATGCAAATGTATATTTGGGAGTCAGCCCTCGTGGAACGGTAGCATTAATGCGGGCTTCCCAAGCTTATGCCAAAATGCATGATCGAGATTTTGTCAAACCAGATGATGTTCAATATTTAGCACCTTTTGTTTTTGGCCATCGCATGATTTTAAAACCAGAAGCGCGATATGAAGGGGTAACAGTGGAAGTAATCATCAACAATATCATTGTCGATTCTGTTGTTCCAATCAAAAGGTTTATAGAGAGATGAACATGTGGAAAGGAATGCTGAATAAGTTCGGCCGCGTTATCGTCAATCTTATATTAATTGCTGCCACCTTTAGTTATGCCATGTTTCAAGGGGGCTTTGTCAGCTGGTTTCTATTTTATTCATTAATACCATTTTTGCTTTATTCCATCCTCCTAAACTTTGTTCCCCTTCATATCGAAGAAGTTTCCAGGGAAGTTCAACCAGCTAAACTGGCTAGAGGCGATAAAGCGTCTGTCATGATTCGTTTTAAAAATAAAACATGGTTTCCTTTGGCTTTTCTTACAGTTGGGGAAATTGGACTGAACGATCATATTGTTGGAAAAAGTACAAATATATTTTTTGTAGGTTTTAAAAGAAACTTTTCTTGGAGTTATGAAATTCCTGAATTGGAACGGGGGATAATTGAATTTTCCGCCCTTCAGTTTACCGTTACCGATTTTTTTGGTTGGACAGTGCGCCATAAATTCATTCCTTTAAAACAAACGGTCATCGTTTATCCAAAAATCACAAAGATCAAATATGGAAAAGTTGAACGTCAATTCGATCAAGGAGGCATGCTTTCTCCTTTTCATTTTGTAAAAGATACTTCCCTCGTTACAAGTGTCAGAGATTATCAAGCAGGGGACCGTTTTTCTTGGATTCACTGGAAGTCTTTTGCTAAGGATGAAACATTAAGGACAAAAGATTTTGAAGTGCGGCACAGCCAGGAAGTATTGTTAGTATTAGACGCTACAGTGAATAGGCATTTTGAAGATGCGGTGGATTTGGCGGCTTCTGTGTTGCAGACCATTGTTGAAAACAACGGGGATGTGTCATTTTATATAGCAGGAAAGGAACGGGCATTTTATCCTCAAATTAAACGCGGGCAATTTGAAAAAGTGATGCAGCAATTATCGATTGTACAAGCATATGATTCAAATAATATTGAACTCTTGCTAACGAAAGAAGGAAAGACGTTAGATTCTTCCATTCTTTTATTTACAGGCGAACTCAGCGACTCTTTAAGAAACTTTTTTAAAAATCATGGAAAAAAATCAAAAGGCATCGTTTGTTTTGTTCTTTCATCTGAACAGGAAATGAAGGAGCGGATTAAAGAAAACTATTACAACGTAAAAATAGTTCCCATTACTAAAGCAATGTTCCCTGATGTCTTCACGGAGGTGTTAAGACCGTGAAATATGAAGTATTCAATAAACTAGAGCTTGCATTCTATTATATTCTTATTTTTTTCATATTGCGGGAATGGCTTTTGCCCATCATGATGTTGACCGGAATGGGGTATGTGGATTTAATCCTCTTATTTATTGTGCTATGTCTCTTGATTAGTTTGTTCCGCATTCCTTTTTATATTTCGTGGTTTGTAAAAATTGCCTATATTTCATGGTTTGTTATTTATGTATACAGCGGTTATTCTTTTTTTTCGAAAGAAGCCATCCAATTTCTGTTGAATGAGATGTTCTATAATCTTGATTTAATCATTCAAGGGAACTTCTTTTATATTACCAATGTTTTTCAATCGGTATTATTTTTCCTTCTCATGTGGATGCTCATCTACATCGTCCATTATTGGTTGACGATTCGGCTGAACATCTTTTACTTCCTTGTGATGACGGTTGTTTTCATTGGAATTTTAGATACCTTTACAGAATACGACGGAACAGTGCCCATTGTAAAAGTGGTGCTGCTTGGATTATTGATGCTTGTGTTTTTAGTCGTTAAAAAACTGATGTTGCAATCAGGCGTCCCTTTTTATTGGCACAAATATTTCCAACTTGTACTGCCCATTCTTGTAGTGATTGGGCTCGTCGGTATTGTAGCTACTGTGCTGCCGAAAGCCGCTCCTCAATGGCCGGATCCGGTGCCGTATATTAAATCCGTTGCGAAACAGGGAAGCCTTTTTGAAAAAACGGCGAAAAAAGTTGGATATGACGAAGATGATTCGACTCTCGGAGGATCTTTTATCGGCGATGATACCGTCGTTTTTTTGGCCCATGCCACATCAAAACAATATTGGCGGGTGGAAACAAAAGATGTGTATACATCAAAGGGATGGGAAACATCGGAGGATTATGTTTTAGAGCAGCAAATTTCTTATGGCGAGACGATTCATCATTCATTGCCGGTGGGACCAGAGGAGAAAAAACAATTTGCCCACATTGAACAGAAGTATCCATACGATTTCATTATTCAACCATATGGATTGATTTCCGTTCAAGTCAGCGATAAAGTCGCGAATCAAGTCAATATGACGATGAATTTGCAGACGGAGAAAATTTCGACTGATTATACAGGGAACTATATGTATCATTTTGAATACAGCACCCCAGAGTATTTGTACAGCGATTTAACATCGACAATTCAGCGGCCGATTGATGAAAGCATTAAAGAAAAATATTTGCAGCTGCCGGATGCTCTTCCCCGAAGAGTAATCGATTTAGCAAAGGAAATTGTGGAAGGCAAAGAAAATGATTATGCAAAAGCGCGGGCAATCGAAAGCTATTTTGCAACAAATGGTTTCCGTTATGAAACGGAAGGGGTGCCTGTTCCGGAAGAAGGACAAGATTATGTTGATCAGTTTTTATTTGAAACGAAATATGGCTACTGCGATAACTTTTCAACGGCAATGGTGGTGATGCTGCGCGCGGTGGGAATACCTGCGCGGTGGGTGAAAGGATTCGCTGGGGGAGAAGTCGTTTCGAGCGATGGCGAGTTAAAAACTTATGAAATTACAAATAATGATGCCCATTCTTGGGTGGAAGCATATATACCGAAAGTCGGCTGGGTTCCTTTTGAGCCAACGATAGGATTTACAACAAACCGCAATATTCAATATGATTTTGAAACCGATGCCTACCAAGATGAAATGTTGACAGTGGATGAAGATACAAAACCAGAGCAACAAAAAGATGACCAAGAAGAAGTCGCAAATAAAAACAATGGCGAATTCGCAAGTTTCATGAATTTCATCAATTCTTTGCTCCATTTCTTCAAATATGGATTGATTGCTTTAGTTATTGCGGGAATTATTTTGTTCCTTTCACGCAAAAGATGGCTGCCAAAATGGTACAGCCGATGGTTAAAAAATCAACAGATTGATAAAACAAATTTTGAAAAGATTTATTTGAGACTGCTAAAAATGTTAGAATTAAAAGGGTTGAAACGGAAGGATGGCCAAACACTGCAGAATTTTGCAAAAGAAGTGGACAACCTTTTAGATTCTCCATATATGTCGCAAATTACAGAAGCGTATGAAAAATATATTTATGGGAATAAAACGGAAGTCGATTTTGAAAAAATGAAAGAATGTTGGGAAAATTTAATCAATCGTGCTAATGGTTGATTTTAGATGGTAGTAAGAGTAAAATTTAAAAAATTATAATGCAGAAAATTTAGAAGAGGTGTAAAACGTGACTCAATTAAAAGAGCAAGAAAAAATTGTTGTTCTTGACTTCGGAAGCCAATATAACCAATTAATCACTCGCCGCATTCGTGAATTTGGCGTATTTTCCGAATTGCTACCCCATACCATTTCTGCAAAAGAAATTAAAGAAATGAACGCTGTAGGAATTATTTTCTCTGGCGGTCCAAACTCTGTATATGACGAAAATGCTTTTAAAGTAGATGAAGAAATTTTTAATTTAGGACTACCGATTTTAGGTATTTGCTATGGTATGCAATTAATCGCTCATACTCTCGGCGGAAAAGTGGAAAGTGCGGATACTCGTGAATACGGTAAAGCAGAAATTGAAATCACCAACGATAATCCATTGTTTGGCGACCTTCCAAAGCAGCAAGTGGTCTGGATGAGCCATGGCGACTTAGTAACAAAACTTCCAGAAGGTTTTGAAACAATTGCAACAAGCCCAAGCTGTCCAATTACAGCTATGCAAAATACAGAGCGCAATTACTATGGCGTTCAATTCCATCCAGAAGTGCGCCACTCTGTTTATGGAAATGATATTTTGCGCCGCTTTGTATTCGATATTTGCGGTGCAAAAGGCGACTGGACAATGGAAAACTTCATTGAAATGCAGATCCAAAAAATCCGCGAGCAAGTAGGGGACAAAAAAGTTCTTTGCGCCCTTTCAGGTGGAGTCGATTCATCCGTAGTGGCGGTTTTAATCCATAAAGCGATTGGCGATCAGTTAACTTGTATGTTTGTAGACCATAACTTACTCCGCAAAGGCGAAGCGGAAAGCGTTATGGAAACATTCGAAGGCAAATTCGGCATGAAAGTGATTAAAATCGATGCCCGCGAGCGCTTCATGAAGAAACTAAAAGGCGTTTCAGATCCTGAACAAAAACGCAAAATTATCGGAAACGAGTTCATTTATGTTTTCTCTGATGAAGCAAGCAAATTGAAAGATATGGATTTTTTAGCGCAAGGTACGCTTTATACCGATATCATCGAGTCTGGTACAGCGACAGCTCAAACAATCAAATCCCACCACAATGTGGGCGGCTTGCCAGAAGATATGAAATTCGAATTAATCGAGCCTTTAAAAACATTGTTTAAAGATGAAGTTCGTGCATTAGGTACTCAATTAGGATTGCCAGATGAAATTGTTTGGCGTCAACCATTCCCAGGACCAGGTCTTGCCATTCGCGTTCTTGGTGAAGTAACAGAAGAAAAATTGGAAATTGTTCGTGAATCTGATGCCATTTTACGCGAGGAAATTAAAAAAGCAGGTCTTGACCGCGAAATTTGGCAATACTTCACTGTGCTTCCTGAAATCAAATCTGTTGGTGTCATGGGAGACCAACGCACATATGATTACGCAATCGGCATTCGTGCAGTTACATCCATTGATGGAATGACTTGCGACTGGGCGCGCATTCCTTATGATGTACTTGAAAAAATCTCCACTCGCATCGTCAACGAAGTACCGCATGTCAACCGCGTGCTGCTTGATATTACATCTAAGCCGCCTGCTACGATTGAGTGGGAGTAATTTCGTACAATGCTAGGTGTTGAGTGAGCATTTGTTTGTTCACCTGCAACCATTGCCTTTCAAAATAGGACTTTCCATTATTCATGTCATTCATGAAAATGGAAGGTCTTTTTTATGGTAATGCATAATGGGAAGTTGTTACGTTCCCTAGAGAAAAGTATTTTATTTGCAACAAACTGAACGAAATGAATTTTCTCTTAGATGTTTTTGATATACCCCAACACTATTTACGAACTTTATAATAAAAAAACCGAAAAATGTTCGTGAATAGTATTGAAATCCAAAAAAATAGATGCTATATTACTAGAGTAAAAACTAAATAAAAAAACGTCGTATAATGTCGAGAATATGGCTCGATAGTCTCTACCAAGCTACCGTAAATAGCTTGACTACGACTTTATGAATTAGAGTACCTTTTTGGACTCTATTGTAGAGTTGTGGTCATGTATAAATTACATGACTTTTTATTTTTTTCCGAATTTTTAAGTATTGGTAGGACATACTGGAGCTAGAGAGACAGAAGCGACGAGAAGACGGAGGAAATTATGAAAAATTATTTCCAATTTAATGAACTTGGAACTTCATATCGCCAAGAGACGATTGGTGGTATTACAACATTTCTAGCAATGGCGTATATTCTAGCTGTTAACCCGGCTATTTTATCGCAAAGCGGAATGGATCAAGGTGCAGTATTTGTTGCGACAGCTGTTTCTTCAGCTATTGGATGTTTTATCATGGGGTTATTTGCTAAATACCCACTTGCATTAGCTCCAGGACTTGGTTTAAATGCATTCTTTACTTTTGAAGTTGTTTTAGGACATGGTTTCCCATGGGAATATGCGCTAGCAGCTGTATTCATTTCTTCGCTTTTCTTCTTTATCTTAACGTTAACTGGATTGCGTGAAAAATTGATTAATGCAATACCTATGGAATTAAAATTAGCTGTAGGTGCCGGAATCGGTTTGTTTATTGCGTTTATCGGTTTTAAATTATCCGGAATTGTAGTGGATGATCCAGATAGTTTATTAAGTATTGGGGATTTAACAGATCCTCAAGTGTTATTAGCGATTTTTGGTATTTTTACAATTGTTGTTTTAATGGTTTTAAATGTAAAAGGTGCAGTATTTATTGGAATGGTGTTGACAGCGATTGTTGGGATGATTTTCGGTCTAATTCAAACACCAGATGGAATTTTATCAACACCGCCAAGCGTTGAACCAACATTCGGTAAATTATTCTCAGCATTTAGCGACCCAGAATTCTATACAATTCCAATGTTGACTTCAATTTTAACTTTCTTATTCGTTGACTTCTTCGACAACGCCGGTACATTAATGGCCGTAGCGAACCAAGCAGGTTTTGTTAAAGACAATAAATTGCCTCGCGCAGGAAGAGCATTGATTTCTGACTCAATTGCTTCTGTTATTGGTTCTATTTTTGGTACATCCACTGTTACATCTTATATTGAATCTTCTTCAGGTGTAGCAGCTGGTGCAAGAACAGGTTTTGCTTCACTTGTTACAGGTATTTTATTCTTGCTAGCTTTATTCTTCTCGCCAGTATTGAATATTGTAACAAGTGCTGTTACAGCTCCTGCATTAATTGTCGTAGGCGTTTTAATGGTAGGTTCTTTAGGAGAAATTGAATGGAACAAATTTGAAATTGCAGTACCTTCCTTCTTAACAATGGTAATGATGCCATTTACCGGATCCATTGCAACAGGTATTGCTGTAGGTTTCTTATTCTATCCAATTACAATGCTTCTTAAAGGAAGAGCAAAAGAAGTACACTGGATCATGTATGTCTTTGCAGTAATTTTCCTACTTTTCTTGGCGACAACAGGTCATTGATATAATCAAATTTAAACCGATTATTCAGAAATCCCCAACCTAAGTAAAAGGAGAATTTGAGTTTGCTCAAATTCTCCTTTTTCATTTGGCTGTTTTTTTCTGTTAAAGTTTATCTTATTTAATAGAGGGTACATATTCTATGAAGTCAATTTTAGAATAGAGCGAAAAATAGGAATTGATTTTTTATTAATTTATGCTTGAAAAACTAAATCAACGGTGTTATATTAATAAACGTTGCTGCTGATAATAAATAAACAGCAAAAAAGTTCTTGACACGCTTTTTGGAACGTGTTATTATATTGAACGTCTCTGTTGAAGCGATTAAGAAAATGAACCTTGAAAACTGAACACCGAAACGTTAATGTTATAAATTTTCCAATTCGTTGACCCTCGTCGACGGATTGGATACGGACAAAAGTTTGAGCTAATCAACTTTTCTTTTATGGAGAGTTTGATCCTGGCTCAGGACGAACGCTGGCGGCGTGCCTAATACATGCAAGTCGAGCGGACCAATTAAGAAGCTTGCTTTTTGATTGGTTAGCGGCGGACGGGTGAGTAACACGTGGGTAACCTGCCCTATAGACTGGGATAACTCGCGGAAACGCGAGCTAATACCGGATAACACATCGAAGCGCATGCTTCGATGTTGAAAGATGGTTCTGCTATCACTATAGGATGGGCCCGCGGCGCATTAGCTAGTTGGTGGGGTAACGGCCTACCAAGGCGACGATGCGTAGCCGACCTGAGAGGGTGATCGGCCACACTGGGACTGAGACACGGCCCAGACTCCTACGGGAGGCAGCAGTAGGGAATCTTCCACAATGGGCGAAAGCCTGATGGAGCAACGCCGCGTGAGCGAAGAAGGTCTTCGGATCGTAAAGCTCTGTTGTAAGGGAAGAACAAGCGCAGCAGTAACTGGCTGCGCCCTGACGGTACCTTACTAGAAAGCCACGGCTAACTACGTGCCAGCAGCCGCGGTAATACGTAGGTGGCAAG
>NZ_CP036528.1:128590-129828 GCF_004331915.1 Ureibacillus thermophilus | reverse complement strand
AGGTTAAGTTATTAAGGGCGCACGGTGGATGCCTTGGCACTAGGAGCCGATGAAGGACGGGACTAACACCGATATGCTTCGGGGAGCTGTAAGTAAGCTTTGATCCGGAGATTTCCGAATGGGGCAACCCACTGCTCGTAATGGAGCAGTATCTTAACGTGAATTCATAGCGTTAAGAGGGCACACCCAGGGAACTGAAACATCTAAGTACCTGGAGGAGAAGAAAGAAACATCGATTCCCTGAGTAGCGGCGAGCGAAACGGGAAGAGCCCAAACCAAGAGGCTTGCCTCTTGGGGTTGTAGGACACTCTATACGGAGTTACAAAAGGATGGGTTAGACGAACCGTTCTGGAAAGGACGGCCGTAGAAGGTAATAGCCCTGTAGTCGAAAATCCATCCTCTCCAGAGTGGATCCTGAGTACGGCGGAACACGTGAAATTCCGTCGGAATCCGGGAGGACCATCTCCCAAGGCTAAATACTCCCTAGTGACCGATAGTGAACCAGTACCGTGAGGGAAAGGTGAAAAGCACCCCGGGAGGGGAGTGAAAGAGAACCTGAAACCGTGTGCCTACAAGTAGTCAGAGCCCGTTAACGGGTGATGGCGTGCCTTTTGTAGAATGAACCGGCGAGTTACGATGGGAGTGAAAGAGAACCTGAAACCGTGTGCCTACAAGTAGTCAGAGCCCGTTAACGGGTGATGGCGTGCCTTTTGTAGAATGAACCGGCGAGTTACGATTACGTGCAAGGTTAAGTCGAAGAGACGGAGCCGCAGCGAAAGCGAGTCTGAATAGGGCGAAGGAGTACGTGGTCGTAGACCCGAAACCAGGTGATCTACCCATGTCCAGGGTGAAGGTGAGGTAACACTCACTGGAGGCCCGAACCCACGCACGTTGAAAAGTGCGGGGATGAGGTGTGGGTAGCGGAGAAATTCCAATCGAACTTGGAGATAGCTGGTTCTCTCCGAAATAGCTTTAGGGCTAGCCTCGTGTAAAGAATACTGGAGGTAGAGCACTGTTTGGACTAGGGGCCCACCTCGGGTTACCGAATTCAGACAAACTCCGAATGCCAGCTATTTATACACGGGAGTCAGACTACGAGTGATAAGATCCGTGGTCAAGAGGGAAACAGCCCAGACCACCAGCTAAGGTCCCAAAGTAACCGTTAAGTGGAAAAGGATGTGGCGTTGCTTAGACAACCAGGATGTTGGCTTAGAAGCAGCCACCATTTAAAGAGTGCG
>NZ_CP036528.1:127306-128490 GCF_004331915.1 Ureibacillus thermophilus | reverse complement strand
ACGTGCAAGGTTAAGTCGAAGAGACGGAGCCGCAGCGAAAGCGAGTCTGAATAGGGCGAAGGAGTACGTGGTCGTAGACCCGAAACCAGGTGATCTACCCATGTCCAGGGTGAAGGTGAGGTAACACTCACTGGAGGCCCGAACCCACGCACGTTGAAAAGTGCGGGGATGAGGTGTGGGTAGCGGAGAAATTCCAATCGAACTTGGAGATAGCTGGTTCTCTCCGAAATAGCTTTAGGGCTAGCCTCGTGTAAAGAATACTGGAGGTAGAGCACTGTTTGGACTAGGGGCCCACCTCGGGTTACCGAATTCAGACAAACTCCGAATGCCAGCTATTTATACACGGGAGTCAGACTACGAGTGATAAGATCCAGCTAAGGTCCCAAAGTAACCGTTAAGTGGAAAAGGATGTGGCGTTGCTTAGACAACCAGGATGTTGGCTTAGAAGCAGCCACCATTTAAAGAGTGCGTAATAGCTCACTGGTCGAGTGACGCTGCGCCGAAAATGTATCGGGGCTAAACGGTTCACCGAAGCTGTGGATTCGTGCATCGCACGAGTGGTAGGAGAGCGTTCTAAGTGCGCTGAAGTCAGACCGGAAGGACTGGTGGAGCGCTTAGAAGTGAGAATGCCGGTATGAGTAGCGAAAGATGGGTGAGAATCCCATCCACCGAATGACTAAGGTTTCCTGAGGAAGGCTCGTCCGCTCAGGGTTAGTCGGGACCTAAGCCGAGGCCGAAAGGCGTAGGCGATGGACAACAGGTTGATATTCCTGTACCACCTACCCGCCGTTTGAGCAATGGGGGGACGCAGGAGGATAGGGAAAGCACGCCGTTGGTTGCGCGTGTCCAAGCAACAAGGTGGGGAAGTAGGCAAATCCGCTTCCCATAACGCTGAGTTGTGATGGGGAGCCTCTTTTGAGGCGAAGTTCCTGATTTCACACTGCCAAGAAAAGCCTCTAGCGAGGCGGGAGGTGCCCGTACCGCAAACACTGTTTGGACTAGGGGCCCACCTCGGGTTACCGAATTCAGACAAACTCCGAATGCCAGCTATTTATACACGGGAGTCAGACTACGAGTGATAAGATTCGTGGTCAAGAGGGAAACAGCCCAGACCACCAGCTAAGGTCCCAAAGTAACCGTTAAGTGGAAAAGGATGTGGCGTTGCTTAGACAACCAGGATGTTG
>NZ_CP036528.1:88204-127206 GCF_004331915.1 Ureibacillus thermophilus | reverse complement strand
GGGGCTAAACGGTTCACCGAAGCTGTGGATTCGTGCATCGCACGAGTGGTAGGAGAGCGTTCTAAGTGCGCTGAAGTCAGACCGGAAGGACTGGTGGAGCGCTTAGAAGTGAGAATGCCGGTATGAGTAGCGAAAGATGGGTGAGAATCCCATCCACCGAATGACTAAGGTTTCCTGAGGAAGGCTCGTCCGCTCAGGGTTAGTCGGGACCTAAGCCGAGGCCGAAAGGCGTAGGCGATGGACAACAGGTTGATATTCCTGTACCACCTACCCGCCGTTTGAGCAATGGGGGGACGCAGGAGGATAGGGAAAGCACGCCGTTGGTTGCGCGTGTCCAAGCAACAAGGTGGAAATCATTCGTAGAGTGTAAAGGCATAAGGGAGCTTGACTGCGAGACCTACAAGTCGAGCAGGGTCGAAAGACGGGCTTAGTGATCCGGTGGTTCCGTATGGAAGGGCCATCGCTCAACGGATAAAAGCTACCCCGGGGATAACAGGCTTATCTCCCCCAAGAGTCCACATCGACGGGGAGGTTTGGCACCTCGATGTAACGCTGAGTTGTGATGGGGAGCCTCTTTTGAGGCGAAGTTCCTGATTTCACACTGCCAAGAAAAGCCTCTAGCGAGGCGGGAGGTGCCCGTACCGCAAACCGACACAGGTAGTCGAGGAGAGAATCCTAAGGTGAGCGAGAGAACTCTCGTTAAGGAACTCGGCAAAATGACCCCGTAACTTCGGGAGAAGGGGTGCTCATTGGGGTGCAAGCCCCGATGAGCCGCAGTGAATAGGCCCAGGCGACTGTTTATCAAAAACACAGGTCTCTGCAAAACCGTAAGGTGAAGTATAGGGGCTGACGCCTGCCCGGTGCTGGAAGGTTAAGAGGAGGAGTTAGCGCAAGCGAAGCTCCGAATTGAAGCCCCAGTAAACGGCGGCCGTAACTATAACGGTCCTAAGGTAGCGAAATTCCTTGTCGGGTAAGTTCCGACCCGCACGAAAGGCGTAACGATCTGGGCACTGTCTCAACGAGAGACTCGGTGAAATTATAGTACCTGTGAAGATGCAGGTTACCCGCGACAGGACGGAAAGACCCCGTGGAGCTTTACTGTAGCCTGATATTGAATTTCGGTGCAACTTGTACAGGATAGGTAGGAGCCGTAGAAGGGGGAGCGCCAGCTTCCCTGGAGGCGCCCTTGGGATACTACCCTGGTTGTACTGAAATTCTAACCCGCAAGCCTGATCGGCTTGGGAGACAGTGTCAGGTGGACAGTTTGACTGGGGCGGTCGCCTCCCAAAAGGTAACGGAGGCGCCCAAAGGTTCCCTCAGAATGGTTGGAAATCATTCGTAGAGTGTAAAGGCATAAGGGAGCTTGACTGCGAGACCTACAAGTCGAGCAGGGTCGAAAGACGGGCTTAGTGATCCGGTGGTTCCGCATGGAAGGGCCATCGCTCAACGGATAAAAGCTACCCCGGGGATAACAGGCTTATCTCCCCCAAGAGTCCACATCGACGGGGAGGTTTGGCACCTCGATGTCGGCTCATCGCATCCTGGGGCTGTAGTCGGTCCCAAGGGTTGGGCTGTTCGCCCATTAAAGCGGTACGCGAGCTGGGTTCAGAACGTCGTGAGACAGTTCGGTCCCTATCCGTCGTGGGCGTAGGAAATTTGAGAGGAGCTGTCCTTAGTACGAGAGGACCGGGATGGACGCACCGCTGGTGTACCAGTTGTCTTGCCAAAGGCACAGCTGGGTAGCTATGTGTGGACGGGATAAGTGCTGAAAGCATCTAAGCATGAAGCCCCCCTCAAGATGAGATTTCCCATTGCATAAGCAAGTAAGATCCCTCAAAGACGATGAGGTAGATAGGTCCGAGGTGGAAGCACGGTGACGTGTGGAGCTGACGGATACTAATCGATCGAGGACTTAACCAATATCCTTTCAATGTCGTTATCCAGTTTTGAGAGAACAACCTCTCAAAGTTACATATGCGAGTCTGGTGATGATGGCGAAGAGGTCACACCCGTTCCCATACCGAACACGGAAGTTAAGCTCTTCAGCGCCGATGGTAGTTGGGGGTTTCCCCCTGCAAGAGTAGGACGTTGCCAGGCTCAAAAAGTCATTACTGACAGAAAGTCGGTAGTGGCTTTTTTATTTGTTTTTTTCAAATAGAAGAGATTTCCATTTTTATATTATTTTTATGAAAAAAGAGATGGACGCCTATTTTAGATTATCGGGAAACGAAGAAGTATCCGCACCAATCGAAAAAACAAACGCACTAAATGAAGAAGTATCCGCACTAATCGAAAAAACAAACGCACTAAACGAAGAAGTATCCGCACTAATTGAAAAAGCAATAAACCTCAAATGCCATTGCATCCACACTCAATATATCCTCGACAAATAAAGAAGCAACCACAAAGAAATAACGCTGAATAATTCGCAATAAAATACTAACTATTCTTTTGATTGATGCAATATAAAGATTGGATTGATGAATATAATAAATACTTTCATATTAAATGAACAAAATAACAATATAGTCGAAACAATGTAAACACCTCCTCAGACTGTTATCTGGGAGGTGATTTTATTATTTATTAACTGGATGAAAGATTGGATCTTTTGTGGCAACAGCGTCTGTGATTGCATCGCATCATTAATAAATTCATTGCCAAAAGTAATTGGAATTTCCTTAAAAATTCTCTATTTAACAAAAAACACAAAAAAAATGATATTTATTTACTAAGATAGAATTGAGAAATATAAATTCTGGAAGATTAGAAAGGAAGATAGAAATGTCGAAAAAAACAGCGTGGTTTGAAATGGAGGAACATGAAACGCCGGAACAATGTATTGAAAGAATGAGAAAAAAGGGTTACATGCCGGTCTTAAGAAAAGAAGAACCAATCTTTCAAAGGATTAATGGCGAAATTACATATTTTCGTCAAAAAGTTATGTTTAAAGGAGAATTAATGGAGGATAATAATAAAAAATAACAAAAACACGAACATTTAAATGATACATTAAATAAATGTTCGCATTTTTTGATTGATTTTCTTCTTCACCCTTGCTACAATGAACAAAGGAAAAGTCCCACATATATACTAGAGGATATGGCTCTAGTGTCTCTACCCGACACCGTAAATGTCGGACTATGCGGGAAAGCAACTTTTGGATGATTCGGTAGGTTGGAAATAAATTACCTCAACCTTCTGTTTTGCTATGTCCTCAAGTACTCTGCTTTCTACCGTGTAGCGAAGGCGGGCTATTTGAGGATTTTTTTACGAATACATGTAAATACATTGTTAACTTAAAAAGGAGCGTTATGGATGAATCCTAAAATCGGCGTCATTATGGGAAGTTCAAGTGACTGGGAAACGATGAAGCATGCTTGCGATATTTTAGATGAGTTGGAAATACCATATGAAAAAAAAGTCGTATCCGCCCATCGTACCCCAGATTTAATGTTTGAGTACGCTGAAACTGCTCGTTCACGGGGAATTGAAGTAATTATTGCTGGAGCAGGAGGAGCCGCCCATTTGCCGGGGATGGTTGCAAGTAAAACTACTTTGCCTGTCATCGGCGTACCGGTGCAATCAAAAGCTTTAAATGGACTTGATTCATTGCTCTCCATTGTTCAAATGCCTGGCGGAGTTCCTGTGGCAACGGTAGCTATCGGAAAAGCTGGGGCAACCAATGCCGGCTTGCTTGCAGCACAGATTTTATCCATTACGGATCAACAATTGGCGGAAAAATTGGAAGCACGAAGAGAACAATTAAAACAAATAGTTTTAGAAAGTTCGGGTGACTTAAAGTGATAAAAACGATTTACCCCGGTCAAACAATCGGCATCATCGGCGGCGGGCAATTAGGACGGATGATGGCTCTCAGTGCGAAAGAAGCAGGTTTTAAAATTGCAGTTCTTGACTCTACAATGAATTCACCATGTGGACAAGTGGCGGATATTCAAATTGTAGCTTCTTATGATGATGAAGCCGCACTGGAAGAATTAGCAGAAGTGAGTGACGTTATTACTTATGAATTTGAAAATATCGATTACGAAGGATTGAAAAAATTAACGGAGATTGCCTATGTGCCACAAGGTGCTGAAATTATCCGCATTACCCAAAATCGCGTGACGGAAAAACAGGCGATTGTGGAAGCAGGTTGCCCTGTAGCGCCTTATATTGTTTGTGACAGCTATGAGGAACTGGTTGAGAAAATTGACCAAATAGGCTATCCAAGCATTGTTAAAACTGCCCGTTTTGGTTATGACGGTAAGGGGCAAGTAAAACTTAATTCAAAAGAAGATTTGCCGCTTGCGAAAAATTTGTTTGAACACTCCCAATGTATTGTGGAAGGATTTATTCCTTTTGAAAAGGAAATTTCGGTCATCATCCAAAGAAACGCTAATGGTGACACGTACTGCTTTCCAATCGGAGAAAATATTCATGTAAATCACATTTTGCATGAAACCATTGTTCCGGCT
The DNA here is from genome assembly GCF_004331915.1 of Ureibacillus thermophilus. Taxonomy (NCBI): domain Bacteria; kingdom Bacillati; phylum Bacillota; class Bacilli; order Caryophanales; family Caryophanaceae; genus Ureibacillus; species Ureibacillus thermophilus. The sequence continues at coordinate 122,728 of NZ_CP036528.1, read as the reverse complement.
CGAATTTCGGATGAAACAAAAAATTTGGCGGATGAAGCAGCCCATAAAATTGCAGAGCATCTGCAATTAATTGGAACATTAGCGGTAGAAATGTTCGTGTTGAAGGATGGACAAATAATAATTAATGAATTGGCGCCAAGACCTCATAATTCCGGCCATTATTCCATTGAAGCATGCAATATTTCCCAATTTTCTCAACATATCCGTGCGGTGGTTGGATGGCCATTAAGAAAACCAAAACTTCATTCTCCCGCTGTAATGGTGAATATATTAGGCCAGCATGTAGCGCCGCTTATTAATTCAATAGTAAAATATCCACATTGGTCTGTTCATCTTTACGGCAAAAAAGAGGCGAAAGTGAACAGAAAAATGGGTCATGTCACAATTCTAACAGATGACATTGATCAAACATTAAAAGAAATTGAAGAATCAGGAATTTGGTTATAAAGAGAAAAGGAGATTTGCAGATGATTGAACGTTATACTCGCCCAGAGATGGGAGCAATTTGGACAGAAGAAAACAAATTTAAGGCTTGGCTTGAAGTAGAAATTTTAGCTTGTGAAGCATGGTCTGAACTTGGTGTAATTCCGAAAGAAGACGTTGAAAAGTTGCGACAAAATGCAACATTTGATATTAACCGCATTTATGAAATCGAACAAACAACAAAACATGACGTCGTGGCCTTTACTCGCGCTGTATCCGAGACGTTGGGCGAAGAAAAAAAATGGGTACATTACGGGCTCACTTCAACGGATGTGGTAGATACTGCCCTTTCTTATTTAATTAAACAAGCCAACAACATTTTAAGAAAAGATCTTCACAATTTTATTGATGTATTAACAGAAAAAGCAAAGGAACATAAATACACTGTAATGATGGGTCGTACACATGGTGTTCATGCGGAGCCTACAACATTTGGATTAAAGCTTGCCCTATGGCGTGAAGAAATGAACCGCAATTTGGAACGCTTTGAAAGAGCTGCCAAAACAATTGAAACAGGGAAAATTTCCGGAGCTGTAGGAACTTATGCCAACATTGATCCATTTGTAGAAAAGTATGTTTGCGAAAAATTAGGACTTACTCCTGCGCCCATTTCAACCCAAACATTGCAGCGTGACCGTCATGCAGAATACATTGCCACATTGGCATTAATTGCAACATCCATCGAAAAATTTGCAACAGAAATCCGCAACTTGCAAAAATCTGAAACACGTGAAGTGGAAGAAGGTTTTGCCAAAGGACAAAAAGGTTCATCTGCCATGCCGCACAAACGCAATCCAATTGGTTCAGAAAATATGGCAGGTATTGCTCGCGTAATCCGCGGCCATGTTATCACGGCATATGAAAATGTTCCATTATGGCATGAACGGGATATTTCCCATTCATCAGCAGAACGCATTATTATACCGGATACAACTATTGCATTGAATTATATGTTAAACCGCTTCACAAACATTGTGAAAAACTTGACAGTATTCCCTGATAATATGAAGCGCAATATGGATGCAACATTTGGGCTTATTTATTCTCAGCGCGTTTTATTAAAACTTATCGATAAAGGTTTATCCCGCGAAGAAGCTTATGATACAGTTCAGCCGCTTACTGCTAAATCATGGGATGAACAACGCCCATTCCGTCCATTAGTGGAAGCAGATGAAAAAATCAGCTCGCTATTAACAAAAGAAGAAATTGATGATTGCTTCGACTACAACTGGCATTTGAAAAACGTGGACTACATATTTGACCGTTTAGGATTAAATGATTAATCCGATAAAATACCAAATCTAAATTACTGGGGGAACGGGTATGGAAAAAGGCGCACTATTGTACGAAGGAAAGGCCAAACGATTATATGCTACAGATCAGGAAGATGTTTTATTTGTGGAATATAAAAACAGCGCCACGGCTTTTAATGGACAAAAAAAAGCAGAAATTGAGGGAAAAGGGATATTAAATAATAAAATTTCTACCATCATTTTCGAAAAGCTGAAACAACAAGGAATTGAATCTCACTTTATTCAAAAAGTATCCGAGAATGAACAGCTTGTAAAAAAAGTGGAAATTATCCCCCTTGAAGTAGTTGTACGCAATATGGCAGCGGGCAGCTTTTCAGAACGGCTCGGCATTGAAGAAGGAACACCGCTAAAACGTCCAATTGTGGAATTTTATTATAAAAACGATGCTTTAAATGATCCGTTGATTACGAACAATCATATTGAAATTCTTTGCATTGCAACGAAAGAAGAAGTCGAAACACTTGCCAATCTTGCATTAAAAGTAAATGAAGCATTAAAGGAAATATTCCAAACAATCGGAGTAATTTTAGTGGACTTCAAACTCGAATTTGGCCGTGACAGAGAAGGAAACATTCTGCTTGCCGATGAGATTTCTCCAGATACATGCCGGCTTTGGGATGCTGAAACGAAAGAGAAATTAGACAAAGATGTGTTTAGACGAGATCTTGGAAGTTTAACAGATGTATATAACATTATACTTTCTAGACTTGGAGGAAAATGATGATGAAAAAAGTGAAGATTTATGTGACATTGCGCGAAAGTGTTTTAGATCCACAAGGTTCAGCCGTAAAAGGTTCTTTAGTCAACATGGGATACAAAGAAGTAGAGGATGTCCGCATCGGGAAATACTTGGAACTGCTCATTTCTGATACTGATCGCGACATTGACACATTAGTGAAAGAAATGTGTGAGAAGCTGCTTGCAAACACAGTCATTGAGGATTATCGCTTTGAAATCGAGGAGGCTCATTAATGATGAAATTTGCTGTACTCGTTTTCCCAGGTTCGAACTGTGACGTTGATATGTATCATGCCATTAAAGACGAGCTGGGGGAAGAAGTGGAATATGTTTGGCATGATGCCACGGATTTAAGCGAATATGATGCCATTTTAATTCCAGGGGGATTCTCATACGGAGATTATCTTCGCTGCGGGGCAATGGCAAGCCAATCAAACGTAATGAAGGCAGTAAAAAAAGCGGCGGAAGAAGGGAAACCGATTCTTGGGGTTTGCAACGGATTCCAAATCTTAACGGAAGCAGGACTCTTACCTGGCGCTTTACTACGCAATAAAAACTTAAAATTCATTTGCCGTACCGTACCATTGAAAGTAGAAAACAATCAAACATTGTTTACGAATCAATATGATGAAGGACAAATCATCAACATTCCGATTGCCCACGGTGAAGGAAACTACTTCTGTGACGAGGAAACATTGAAAAAATTAAAAGAAAACAACCAAATCGTTTTCACATACGCAGGCGATAATCCAAACGGAAGTCTAGAAAACATTGCGGGTATTGTGAACGAGCGCGGCAATGTTCTTGGTATGATGCCTCACCCTGAACGCGCAGTGGATGCATTACTTGGCAGTGCAGATGGACTAGCATTATTCAAATCAATTGTGAAACAGTGGAGGGAATCTCATGTCTAATTTTGAACCAACAGCAGAACAAATTAAGGAGCAAAAGCTTTACCGCGACTTGGGGCTAAGCGATGAAGAATTTGCGAGAATTGAAGAAATTCTAGGTCGTCTTCCAAATTGGACAGAAACAGGTTTGTTCTCTGTAATGTGGTCTGAACACTGTTCGTATAAAAATTCCAAACCAGTGTTGCGCAAGTTCCCAACAAGTGGCCCCCGCGTATTGCAAGGGCCTGGAGAAGGGGCAGGGATTGTGGACATTGGTGACGAGCAAGCCGTTGTATTTAAAATGGAATCCCATAACCACCCTTCAGCCATTGAACCATACCAAGGAGCCGCAACAGGGGTTGGCGGAATTATTCGCGACGTATTCTCCATGGGAGCGCGTCCTATTGCACTGCTAAACTCTTTACGTTTTGGAGAATTAAAAACTCCTCGAGTGAAATACTTGTTTGAAGAAGTTGTAGCGGGGATTGCTGGATACGGCAACTGCATCGGCATTCCGACAGTCGGCGGGGAAGTCCAATTTGATCCATGCTATGAAGGGAATCCTTTAGTAAATGCAATGTGCGTTGGCATCATCGATCATAAAGACATTCAAAAAGGTGTAGCGACAGGCGTAGGCAATACAGTGATGTATGTTGGCGCTAAAACGGGACGCGACGGCATTCATGGTGCCACATTCGCATCAGAAGAATTAAGTGAAGAATCCGATGAAAAACGTCCAGCGGTTCAAGTGGGAGACCCATTCATGGAAAAACTTCTTCTTGAAGCTTGCTTGGAAGTAGTAAAATCCGATGCGCTTGTCGGCATTCAAGACATGGGGGCAGCAGGGCTCACTTCCTCTTCCTCTGAAATGGCGTCAAAAGCCGGCTCTGGCATTGAAATGAATTTAGATTTGGTTCCTCAACGGGAAACAGGAATGACGGCTTATGAAATGATGTTGTCTGAATCCCAAGAACGCATGCTTTTAGTTGTGAAACAAGGCCGTGAAGAAGAAATCAAAAAAATCTTTGAAAAATATGGATTAGATGCCGTTGCAATCGGTCGAGTAACAGATGATAAAATGCTTCGCCTCATTCATAAAGGAGAAGTGGTAGCGGAAGTGCCTGCCGATGCATTAGCGAAAGACGCGCCTGTTTATCATAAACCATCAAAAGAACCTGATTACTATAGAGAGTTTCAAGCAATGGAAAACACAGAGCCGGAAGTAAGCGACTACAAAGAAACATTAAAACAATTGCTTCAAGCGCCAACAATTGCTTCTAAAGAATGGGTGTATAATCAATTTGACTATCAAGTGCGCACAAACACGGTAGTAACACCTGGTTCAGATGCTGCGGTATTGCGCATTCGCGGTACAAATAAAGGTCTTGCCATGACGGCTGACTGCAACTCTCGCTATATTTATTTAGACCCAGAAACAGGCGGAAAAATCGCCGTGGCAGAAGCCGCCCGCAACATTGTAGCTTCCGGCGGAGAACCGCTTTCCATTACAGACTGCCTAAACTTCGGTAACCCAGAAAAACCTGAAATCTTCTGGCAATTAGAAAAGAGTGCCGATGGGATTTCGGCTGCTTGCAGAGCTTTAGAGACACCTGTCATCAGCGGAAACGTTTCCCTTTATAACGAAACTTCTGGCCAAGCAGTATATCCTACACCAACAATTGGCATGGTGGGGCTTGTGAAAGATTTATCACATGTGACAACGCAATTTGTTAAACAAGCTGGCGACGTTGTGTATTTACTGGGTGAAACGAAGACAGAATTTGGCGGCTCTGAATTGCAAAAATTAGTGTACGGGAAAATTTTCGGCAAAGCGCCAAACATTGATTTAGAAGTAGAGGCAGCACGCCAAAAAGCATTGCTTTCTGCCATTCAAGCAGGACTCATCCAATCAGCCCACGATGTAGCAGAAGGCGGAGTTGCGGTAGCCTTAGCGGAGAAAACATTTGGCGCAAATGGTCTTGGCGTTCATGTGAAATTGGAAGGTTCACCGGTCACTGCATTATTCAGTGAATCACAATCCCGCTTTATTGTGACTGTAAAAGAAGAAAATGCTCAAGCGTTTGAACAAATGATTCCGGATGCGCAAAAAATTGGCGTAGTTACAAACGATGGGAAAATCACCATTGAAGGAGAATCAGGTTTATTAGTTGAAGGTTGTGTAGATGAATTTTGTTCGGCTTGGAAAGGAGCTATCCCATGCTTGCTGAAATCAGAGGCTTAAATGAAGAATGTGGTGTTTTTGGGATATGGGGACATGAAGCATCCGCCCAAATGTGCTACTACGGCCTGCATGCGCTTCAACATCGCGGACAAGAAGGTGCTGGCATCGTCGCAACTGACGGCCAGTACTTTAAAATCGTCAAAGGTGAAGGCTTAGTCAATGAAGTCTTTAACGAAGAAAAAATCAATAATTTAAAAGGAACCGCTGCGATTGCTCATGTTCGCTATGCAACAGCTGGAGGGGGCGGCATTGACAACGTGCAGCCGCTTCTCTTCCGTTCTTCCACAGGCACAATGGCTGTAGCCCATAACGGAAATCTAGTCAATGCCAATCATTTAAAACAACATCTTGAACGTTCAGGCAGTATTTTTCATTCAACTTCAGATACAGAAGTGATTGTGCATCTTATTAAGAAAAGCAAAAAACCCCTTTTTCTTGAGCAAGTGAAGGAAGCTATTTCCTTATTGAAAGGTGCGTTTTCTCTCATTATCTTAACGAAAGATAAGATGATTCTTGCCCGGGATCGCAACGGTTTGCGCCCGCTTTCCATCGGCAAACTAGGAGATGCATGGGTGGCTTCATCAGAAACTTGCGCTTTTGACTTAATAGGTGCTGAGTATGTTCGTGAAGTTCAGCCTGGACAATTAGTCATTATTTCCCATAACGGAATTGTAGAAGATCGCTATGCAGTCATGGAACAACGGGCAATGTGCGCAATGGAATATGTTTATTTTGCGCGGCCTGACTCGAACATCGATCAAGTAAACATTCACATGGCTCGTAAACGGATGGGAAAGCAATTGGCAAAAGAAATGGGCTATATCGATGCGGATGTGGTGACAGGTGTTCCGGATTCTTCCATCTCTGCAGCCATTGGTTTTGCAGAAGAAATCGGCATTCCTTACGAGATGGGATTAATCAAAAATCGCTATGTTGGAAGAACTTTCATTCAACCAACCCAAGAATTGCGTGAACGCGGAGTAAAAATGAAACTTTCTCCGGTCGTACAAGTGGTGTGCGGAAAACGGGTTGTGATGGTGGACGACTCCATCGTTCGCGGCACAACTTCCCGCAGAATAGTGAAAATGTTGAAGGAAGCTGGAGCGAAAGAAGTCCATGTAGCTATTACATCCCCACCGATTGCGAACCCTTGTTTCTATGGCATCGATATTTCATCTGATGAGGAATTAATTGCTACTGGAAAAACAGTTGACGAAATTCGGGAAGCCATTGGCGCAGATTCTTTGACATTTTTGTCGCCGGAAGGATTAGTCGAAGCCATTTCAAGACCTTTTGATGACGAAAATGGCGGCCTATGCATGGCTTGTTTTACAGGAAAATATCCGACAGACATTTACCCAGACACTGTCTTACCACATATCAAGGAACTTTCACGTTAAGGAGGAAGAATCATGTCAAAAGCTTATGAGCAAGCAGGGGTTAATATTGAAGCAGGTTATGAAGCTGTAAAACGCATGAAGTCCCATGTAGAAAGAACGAATCGTCCTGGAGTGATGGGACCGTTTGGCAGCTTCGGGGGCATGTTTGATTTATCTTCACTAAACTTAAAAGAACCAGTTCTTATTTCAGGTACAGATGGTGTCGGGACAAAATTGAAACTTGCCTTTATGGCAGATCAGCATAACACCATTGGGATTGACTGTGTTGCCATGTGCGTCAATGACATTGTCGCTCAAGGGGCAGAACCGCTATATTTTCTCGATTATATCGCCATAGGGAAAGCAGACCCCGCAAAAATTGAACAAATTGTAAGCGGCATTGCAGATGGCTGCGTTCAAGCAGGTGCGGCGCTAATCGGCGGCGAGACGGCGGAGATGCCTGGTTTATATGAGGAAGATGAATATGATGTAGCTGGTTTTGCGGTCGGCGCTTGCGAAAAATCCAAAGTGGTGACTGGCGAAAAAATCGTTGAAGGGGATGTGCTTGTTGGTCTTGCTTCAAGTGGTATACACTCTAACGGCTACTCGTTAGTGCGCAAAATCGTCTTCTCAGATTGCGGCTATTCCTTTGATAAAGTGATTGAAGATTATGAAGATTTAGGTCCAATTGGAGAAGCGCTTTTAACCCCAACCAAAATTTATGCAAAACCGGTGCTTAAAGTGTTGAAAGAAGTGGACGTTCACGGCATGGCCCACATTACAGGCGGTGGATTTTACGAAAACTTGCCACGCATGATGCCCAATGGACTCGCAGCGGAAATTGATTTAGGCACATGGGATGTCCCACGAATTTTTGAGTTTTTGAAAGACAAAGGGAATTTAGAAGATCGTGATATGTACAATGTATTTAATATGGGGATTGGATTTGTTCTAGCCGTTTCAGCGGAAGATGCAGATCAAGTAATCAACATTGCAAAAGCCCATGGGGAGAAAGCATTTAAAATCGGCCGCGTTATAAAAGGCGAAGGGGTACAATTTAACGGAAATCATGATGGGAGCTTGAGCCGATGACAACAAAAATCGCAGTATTTGCTTCAGGCAGTGGGACAAATTTTCAAGCCATTCAAGAATCCATTGACCGTGGCGAATTGGATGCCAAAATTGAGCTAGTTGTGACAGATCAACCAAATGCATATGTGGTGAAACGTGCGGAAAACTTTGGAATACCCGTCTTTGCATTCACACCGAAAGATTATAATTCAAAGGCTGCTTATGAATCTGAAATTGCCAAAAAATTAGCAGAAAAAGAAATTGAGTGGATTGTGCTTGCCGGCTATATGCGATTGATTGGCGAAACACTGCTTTCGAAATATCCAAATAAAATTGTGAATATTCATCCATCTTTATTGCCGGCATTCCCAGGAAAAGATGCCATTGGGCAAGCTATGGAACACGGTGTGAAAGTAACCGGCGTAACTGTCCATTTTGTGGATGAAGGAATGGATACAGGACCAATTATCGCCCAACAAGCAGTGGAAGTGGTGGAAGGTGACAGGGAAGCGACGGAAAAACGCATTCATCAAGTGGAACATGAACTTTATCCAAAAACATTAAAAAAATTATTTGAAAATAAATAATTGTAAAAATAGAGTATAAAAATTGGAGGCTTTAACTGTGGCGAAACGTGCGCTCATTAGTGTTTCAAATAAAGAAGGAATTGTGGAGTTTGCAAAAGAATTAGTAGCGTTAGGGTATGAAATTTTATCAACAGGTGGTACGAAAAAGTTATTGCAAGAAAATAATGTACCTGTAACAGGAGTAGATGAAGTAACGAAATTCCCTGAAATTCTTGACGGCCGTGTAAAAACATTAAATCCAATGATTCACGGCGGTTTGTTGGGGAAATTTGACGACCCTTCTCATCAAGCACAAATGAAAGAACATGGAATTAAACCAATTGAAATTGTTTGTGTCAACTTATATCCATTTGTTGAAACTATTTCAAAACCAGATGTGACTTATGAAGATGCCATTGAAAATATCGACATCGGCGGTCCGACAATGCTCCGTGCGGCTGCGAAAAACCACCAATATGTAACAGTAATCGTGGACAGCAGCGATTACGAAACAGTGCTGGAAGAATTAAAAGCAAATGGAGCAACTACTTTTGAAACGCGCAAAAAACTTGCTGCAAAAGTTTTCCGTCATACAGCAAGCTATGATGCATATATTTCCAACTATTTAACAGAAGAACAATTCCCGGAAAGCTTAACGCTTACTTATGAATTAAAACAAACATTGCGCTATGGCGAAAACCCTCACCAAAAAGCAGCATTCTACAAAAAACGTTTAGGTTCCGATTTCTCTCTTGCTTATGCAACGCAATTGCACGGAAAAGAGCTTTCCTATAACAACATTCAAGACGGCAATGCTGCTCTGCAAATTGCCAAAGAATTCAAAGTGCCTGCTGCAGTTGCCGTAAAACATATGAATCCATGCGGCGTCGGCATCGGCAAAACCATTGAAGAAGCCTTTGACCGTGCTTATGAAGCGGATCCTGTATCCATTTTTGGCGGCATCATCGCATTGAACCGTGAAGTGGATGCAGCGACGGCTGAAAAATTAAGCAAAATCTTCTTGGAAATTATCATTGCACCTTCCTTTACAGAAAAAGCACTTGAAATTTTAACGAATAAGAAAAACATTCGATTGCTTACAATCAACTTCTCCCAAGAGAAAAAAGATCCGTTCAAAGTTGTTTCTGTTGAAGGTGGTCTGCTCGTTCAAGAGGAAGATACATACGGCTTTGAGGATGCAGACATTAAAGTGGTAACGGACCGTGAACCTACAGAAGAAGAATGGGAAGCTTTAAAACTTGGATGGGCTGTTGTGAAGCACGTGAAATCCAACGCCATCGTTGTAAACAATAAGGAAATGACATTAGGAATCGGCGCAGGTCAAATGAACCGCGTTGGCTCTGCAAAAATCGCTATTGAACAGGCAGGCGAAAAAGCTAAAGGTGCAGTTATGGCATCTGACGCCTTCTTCCCAATGCCGGACACAGTGGAAGAAGCCATTAAAGCGGGAATTACAGCGATTATTCAACCAGGCGGCTCCATCCGCGACCAAGATTCCATCGATGCAGCAAATAAAGCAGGCATTGCCATGGTATTTACAGGAGTAAGACATTTCAAACACTAATCCATAAAGGCGGCTCATTTTGCAGCCGTCTTTTCTAAAATTGCAAGTATTTTGAGGAAAGCTAAATTGATACTAGAAGTATTCTAGGAGGGGCATTGTATGAAAGTTTTAGTAGTTGGCAGTGGTGGACGCGAGCATGCGATTGCAAAAAAATTCAGCATTTCTCCATCTGTTGAAAAAGTGTTTGTGGCATCTGGAAATGACGGAATGCACGATTGTGCTGAAACGGTTGCCATCGATGCATTGGACTTCGAACAGTTAGCTAAATTTGTGAAAGAACAACAAATCGACTTAACATTTGTTGGACCGGAACAACCGCTTGCAGCAGGAATTGTTGATTACTTCCAAGAGCAAGGGCTCACAATTTTTGGTCCAACGAAAAAAGCCGCACAAATTGAAAGCAGCAAATCCTTTGCAAAACAATTAATGAAAAAATACAATATTCCAACAGCTGCGTATGAAACATTCACGGAAGTGGATCAAGCCATTGCCTACATTAAAGAAAAAGGAGCGCCAATTGTTATCAAAGCAGACGGCCTTGCAGCTGGGAAAGGCGTAGTCGTTGCCATGACAGAACAAGAAGCAATGGATGCAGTAACAGATATGATTGGCAATCAGCGCTTTGGCGAATCTTCATCGAAAGTCGTTATTGAAGATTATTTGGAAGGAGAAGAATTTTCCTTCATGTCCTTTGTGCATAAAGGACAAATTTATCCAATGGTCATTGCCCAAGACCATAAACGAGCCTATGATGGCGACAAAGGGCCAAATACAGGAGGAATGGGTGCGTATTCTCCAGTGCCGCAAATTCCTGAAGAAATGGTGTCCCGCGCTTATACGGAAATCATTGAACCAACTGTCAAAGCGATGGAGGAAGAGGGAGCATCCTTTACAGGCATTTTATATGCCGGATTAATTTTGACAAAAGAAGGGCCAAAAGTGATTGAATTCAACGCCCGTTTTGGAGACCCGGAAACGCAGGTTGTGCTTCCGCGCATGAAGTCGGATTTCGGCGAGTTTATGAAAGCTTTAATGGAAGAAAAGCCTTACGATTTGCAATGGTCTGATGAAGCGATGCTCGGCGTTGTAATTGCTGCAGAAGGCTATCCAGGAACGGTTGAAAAAGGCAATCCACTTCCGAACTTAGAAGAGATCAGCAAAGAAGTGGAAGTTTATCATGCGGGAACGAAATGGAAAGATGGACAATATGTTGGAAATGGTGGACGCGTGCTGCTAGTGGCAGCTAAAGCCAATTCTTTAAAAGAAGCTAAAGATAAAGTGTATGAAGCCATTGGAAAATACACATGGAATCATTTCTTCTACCGTAAAGATATTGGTTGGAGAACCTTTAAATAATTTGCAGAATAAAAGCACAAACCAAAAATAGGCGGTTTGTGCTTTTGTTTGTTCATTATTTGGAATTATTCTGGCTGTTTGCGACAGTTTGAACAGTTTTGGCTGCCTCATGTGCCTCTGTACCAGCAGGTGTTGTGCTTGCAACTTTTTCAACTACATTTGCCGCTGTTTGCAAAAGCTCAGCTCCTTCATTGCCGCTGGAGCTTTGCGTATTGGAATTTTGATTGCTGCTATTTGCATATCTTGAGCTAAATGCAGTCATCAAACTTTCGCCATCCATATCCATAAAATCTTGGATGGAACTTGTTACTGCATCTTTCACATTTCTGCTTAACATCGCCTTCATCGGACAATATAAGAACAATCCTTCTGCAATTTTTATCGCACCAGCAGTAACAGATAAAGTACCCATCCATTTTTTCCTGTTTTCTTTGACTAAATGGCTAATTCCACAAGCAGTCAAACCAATCCCTATGACGATGCGGACAAAGGCACTTTTTTCAGAAATATTTTCTTCTAACATTACTCATCCACCCCTTTACGTAATAAAATGAATGAAATGATGCACTTTAATTTAATAAAGTGCTGTGTTACGATAAAAACAGCTATACTTGCTTTTCAGCATCATTAGTATGTGTGAATAAAACGCAAATAAACAAAATAAATATTATATATAATAGAAGGGAGTGTAACAAATGCCACAATCTGTTTGGAAAATACAAGAAATACGAGACCAAGTTGCAGTCATCGAAGGAAAAAAACCACCGACAATGGTTTTAAAAAATGCACGATATATTCATAATGTATATAAACAATGGTTGTATGGTAATATATGGATTTTGAATGACCGGATTGTCTACGTGGGAAAGGAAATGCCGGAAAATTTATCTGAAACAGAAGTAATCGATCTAGAAGGAAAAACGGTTGTTCCAGGTTATATTGAGCCGCATGTTCATCCATTTCAACTATATCATCCAGTGTCCTTTGCAGATTATGCAGCCCAATTTGGGACAACGATGTTCATCAGTGATAACCTTCATTTTGCATTACAGCTCCCAAACAAGAAAGCGTTTACACTGCTAGATGAGTTAAATAAATACCCTTTTGCATTTTATTGGTGGACACGTTATGATACACAAACAGAATGGGAAAATGAAAATCAGATTTTTACGAATACATCTATTTTTGAATGGATTGAAAGGGACGATGTATTGCTTGGAGGAGAATTGACGGGATGGCCTCGTCTTTTGCGCGGCGATGATCAAATGCTTTACTGGATTCAGTCATCAAAGAAAAAGGGCAAAAAAATTGAAGGGCATTTTCCAGGAGCCTCTGAAAAAACCCTTGTACGCATGAAACTTCTCGGAGCAGACGGCGATCATGAAGCAATGACGGTGGAAGAAGTGGAAAGCCGCATTTTACATGGATATGCAGTGACATTAAGATATTCTTCTATCCGTCCGGATCTTCCAAATCTATTAAAAGGAATACTAGAGAAAAAATTAAATATATTCGACCATCTCATGATGACGACGGATGGTTCAACGCCTATTTTCCATCGAGAAGGCGTTATGGATATGTGCATCCAAATTGCCCTTGATGCAGGGGTTGATCCAATTGATGCCTACAATATGGCGACTTATAATGTGGCGAGATATTATAATTTATCCCACTTGCACGGCATGGTTGCTACAGGACGATTTGCTACTTTGAATATTTTGACAGATGAATTCCATCCAACTCCAGAATCCGTATTATCAAAAGGAGTATGGCTGAAAAAAGAAGGGAAAAAAGTACAAGCCTTTCTGGATATTCATTGGAATCAATATTACAAGCCGCTTGAAATCGACTTTGATTTAACGGATGAAGATTTTCAAATTTCAACGCCAGTTGGAATTGAATTAGTAAATGATGTCATTACAAAACCTTATTTCGTTCATTTCCCATTGCATAAAAACGAACTTCCTGCTGATTCCGATGAGAGTTTATTAATTTTGATGGATCGGAACGGCAAATGGCGAATAAATGCCATATTAAAAGGGTTTGCACAAGACGTAAAAGGATTCGCTTCTTCTTATTCCAATTCGGGAGATATTATATTAATTGGCAAAAATAAAGAAGATATGATCCGTGCCTTTAATGAAATGAAAAAGATGAAGGGCGGAATAGTACTTGTTGAAAACAATGAAGTGATTGTGTCGCTCCCATTAGCTGGCGCAGGAAACTTTTTTATTGGACAGATGGAAGAACTAATTGAAAAAGAAGCAGCATTAAAGGCAGCGTTGAGAGAAAGAGGATACAGCCATAGCGATGCGATTTATACATTATTCTTTTTAGAATCAACCCATTTACCATATATTCGTATCACGCCAAAAGGAATTTTTGATGTCATGAAAAAAGAGGTCATGATTCCTTCAGTGATGCGCTAGCTGAAAGGATGATTTGGATGATTTCAAAAAAAGCATTGTTCTGCGTTTTCGCAAGTGTTTCTCTTCTTGCAGCATGTGGAGATAAAGAAAAGGGGACTGAAAAAATAGAAGAACCGGTAAAACCGACTGAAGAAGTGGAAGAAAAAGTAGAACTGTATCCGACACCATTTACAGGTGAATTAAGGGAAAAAGAGAGCACACTGAGGCCCATCATTGCAACAATTAACAATCATCCTGCTGCTCGTCCCCAATCTGGCATTGCCAGTGCAGATGTAGTCTATGAGATGCTTGCAGAAGGGGATGTAACGAGATTTTTAGCCCTATACCAATCGGAAATCCCTGAAAAAATCGGCCCGATCCGTAGTGCAAGATCTTATTTTGTTGAGTTGGCAGAGGGGCTGGATGCCTTTTACATCGCCCACGGCTATAGTCCCGAAGCAAAACAAATGCTTGAGAGCGGAGTGGTGGACAACATTAATGGAATGAACTATGATGGCACTTATTTCAAACGTTCCAAAGATCGGGTAGCGCCGCATAACTCTTACTTTATTACCGATAACCTAGAAGCTGTGGCGGAAAAAGTGAACGCTTCACTTCTCTATCAAAAAAAAGTATCGTATACTTATTATGATGAAGAGGAAAGTCCTAAAAAAGGTGTGCAAGCAGATCAAGTTCATGTCCGTTATAGCAAGAACGAAAACTTTAATTGCAGTTATTCCTATGATTCCACAAACAACACGTATACTCGCTCCTCTGGCGGAACAATGACTACGGATTTACTGACGGGAGAACCATTAAAGTTATCCAATGTATTAATATTTGAAATGGAACATACAGTGATTGATAATAAAGGACGACGAGAAATTGATATTCATTCAGGAGGATTTGCCTATCTCTTCCAGCAAGGAATGATGCGGGTTGTACATTGGGAAAACATTGATGGCGTTCTAACAGCTGTAGAGAACGATGGCAGCAAAGTGAAACTTGTACCAGGCAAAACGTGGGTCCATTTCGTACCAACAAATCCAGGGATTACTACATCTGTAACTTACACATCTTCTGACCAGCAAAGTTGAAAGGGTGAAGAAAATGCAGGTTGATAAAATTCGCGGTCCTCAAACAGATCAACTATTCCGTGCAATATTAGAATTACGGGACCTTGAAGAATGCTATAGATTTTTCGATGATTTATGCACCATCAGTGAAATCCAATCGATGGCCCAACGATTTGAAGTTGCCCATTTATTGCGATTGAAAAAAACCTATGAAACAATCAAAAAAGAAACTGGAGCTTCTACTGCAACCATTTCCCGGGTGCGCCGTTGTTTCGACTACGGTAACGATGCTTACGAAGAAATGTTGAGCCGCTTGTATCCTAATGAAAAGCCTTATGAACCGAAAAAATAGATTCGCCACTAGTTGTCTTATGCTGCGGAAGCATAAGGCAACTTTTTTGTGCAACAAAAGATGATCTTTGCACAACTTGAGATTTTCGGTAAAAATGACTTTAAGATATACTAAAATAAGCACAGAATTATGATGAGGAAATAGGTGAGACCTTTATGGATTATAAAAATTGGAGACATGTATTTAAAATCGATCCATCCAAAGAACTTTCGGATGAAGCATTGGAAAAGGTGTGCGAATCCGGCACCGATGTCATTATTGTCGGTGGAACAGATGATGTCACATTGGATAATGTGCTTGAACAGCTTGTTCGAATCAGAAGATATTCTGTACCAGTCGCATTGGAAATATCCACAATTGAATCCATTACGCCGGGATTTGATTATTATTTAATCCCGACAGTTTTAAATAGCACCAATACAAAATGGGTAAAAGACTTGCATCATGCCGCCATAAAAGAATATGGGGACATCATGGTTTGGGACGAGCTGATTGCGGAAGGATACTGCATTTTAAATCCAGAGTGCAAAGCGGCAATAGCAACGGAAGCAGAGGCAAACTTATCGGAGGAAGATGTGGTTGCCTACGCAAGACTTGCGGAAAATTACTTTAAACTGCCGATTTTTTATTTGGAATACAGCGGTACATATGGTGATGTGGAAATTGTAAAAGCTGTGAAAGCAGTGCTAAATGATTGCCGTTTATTCTATGGCGGCGGAATCAAAACAAAAGAACAGGCAAAAGAAATGGCTCAATATGCTGACACAGTCATTGTAGGAAACGTTATTTATGAAAACTTGGATGAAGCCTTGAAAACGGTGGAGGCTGTAAAAAGCGTAAAGAAATAACCGATGCGAAATAAATGCCATTATAGTATAATGGAACAAATGTTTGGTATAGAGAGGTGTACCATGGAACAATTAACGAAAAACTTATTGAATGGAATGAATAAAGAGCAGCAACAAGCAGTGAAAACAACAGAAGGCCCTCTTCTAATAATGGCGGGCGCAGGTTCAGGGAAAACGAGAGTATTAACCCATCGGATTGCCTATTTAATTGTAGAGAAACAAGTCTATCCATCCAATATTCTTGCAATTACGTTTACGAATAAAGCTGCCAGAGAAATGCGGGAACGGATTGATGCATTGCTGGGCACAGGCATTTCTGAAAGTATGTGGGTATCCACTTTCCACTCCATGTGCGTGCGCATATTAAGAAGAGATATCGATCGCATCGGCATTTCAAAAAATTTTTCCATTCTCGATGCTTCTGACCAGCTCACAGTTATTAAGCATGTTTTTAAAGAGCTGAATATCGATACAAAACAATACGATCCGCGCTCCGTCTTATCTGCCATTAGTTCATGCAAAAACGAATGCATCACAGCGGAAGAGTATAAAAAGAACATGAACCCGTATAATCCATACGAAAAAGTGGTAGGGAATGTTTACGAAGCATATGAAAAAACCCTTCGAAAAAATCAATCCCTCGACTTTGACGACTTGATTCTTATGACGATTACACTTTTTGAACGGGTGCCAGAAGTTCTTTCCTATTATCAAAATAAATTTCAGTATATTCATGTGGATGAGTATCAAGATACGAACCATTCCCAATACAAACTTGTCAAAATGCTCGCTTCCAAATTCCAAAATATTT
The DNA here is from genome assembly GCF_004331915.1 of Ureibacillus thermophilus. NCBI lineage: Bacteria > Bacillati > Bacillota > Bacilli > Caryophanales > Caryophanaceae > Ureibacillus > Ureibacillus thermophilus. The sequence continues at coordinate 105,610 of NZ_CP036528.1, read as the reverse complement.
GCGTTGTCGGAGATTCCGACCAATCGATTTACAAATGGCGAGGGGCGGACATTCGAAACATTTTATCCTTTGAAAAAGACTATCCCAATGCAAAAGTGATTTTGCTCGAACAAAACTACCGTTCGACAAAACGGATTTTGCAAGCGGCTAACGATGTTATTTCCAACAATGAAAGTCGCTATCCGAAAGTGCTGCGCACAGAAAATCCAACAGGAGAAAAGATTGTATTCTACACAGCCCGGGATGAACGAGAAGAAGCGCAGTTTGTGGTGAAAACCATTAAAGAATTAATGGAAACGGAAGGGCGCTCTTTAAAGGATTTTGCGATTTTGTACCGCACAAATGCCCAATCCCGTGCGATGGAGGAAGTGCTTGTCAAATCGAATTTGCAATATACCATTGTAGGCGGCACTAAATTCTATGACCGGAAAGAAATTAAAGATTTACTTGCCTACTTGCGTTTAATTGCCAACAATGATGATGATTTGTCATTGTCCCGCATTATTAATGAACCGAAACGAAACATTGGAGCATCCACTTTTGAAAAACTTGCATCTTATGCTATTGAAAATGACCTATCCATTTTTAAAGCGCTTCATGAAGTTTCATCCATTGGTTTAACGCCGAGGGCAATGAACGCCCTTGAAAACTTCCGCAATTTAATTGAAGGATTTACAAAAATGCAGGATTATTTATCCGTGACGGAATTAGTGGAAGAAGTTATGGAGAAGTCAGGGTACCGGGCAATGCTGGAGAAGGAAAATACCATTGAATCCCAAAGCAGGCTTGAAAACCTGGAAGAATTTTTATCGGTTACAAAAGCTTTTGAAGAAAGAAGCGATGACAAATCCCTCGTTGCCTTTCTAACAGATCTTGCATTAATTGCAGATATGGATTCATTAAATGAAGAAAACAATGGAAATGAAAGCATTGTCCTAATGACGTTGCATTCTGCCAAAGGACTAGAGTTTCCGGTTGTATTCATTATTGGTATGGAAGAAAATATCTTCCCACATTCCCGCTCCATTGGCGATAAAGAAGAAATGGAAGAAGAACGGCGTTTAGCCTATGTGGGCATTACTAGGGCAGAAGAACGACTTTATTTGACTTGCGCCACTTTCCGCACGCTTTTTGGACGTCTGAATTCCAACCCGCCTTCCCGTTTCATTGATGAAATTTCAGAAGACATTGTGGATGTCAAATCCTATAGTTTTGGATATAGGGAAGAAAAATTGCCGTTTGGACAGAAGAAAACTTCTAACAATGTTCGAATGAACGTCCAACCGAAAACAAAATTTGCCACACTTCAACGGACAGGTGGAGAGCAGCTGCAATGGAAAGTAGGAGATAAAGCCATTCACAGCAAATGGGGAACAGGCGTTGTCGTCAGCGTAAAAGGAGAAGGCGATGATTTGGAATTAGATATCGCTTTTCCAGATAAAGGAATTAAGCGTCTTCTAGCCAAATTTGCCCCAATTACAAAAGCTTAGAACATTTCACAAATGTGGAGGATGACGATGAAAGATAAAGAGCTTGAAAAACGCGTCGCTGAACTGAATAAACTGCTGCATGAATATGCCCATGCGTACTACGTGTTGGACAATCCAATAGTGCCGGATGCTGTCTATGACCAGCTGATGCAAGAATTAATGGAAATCGAAAAAGAACATCCGGAACTCATTTATCCGGATTCTCCAACGCAGCGGGTCGGAGGAAAACCGCTTGAAGGGTTTAATAAAGTCACTCACAGATACCCGATGTTGAGTTTATCCAACGCTTTTAACGAAGAAGATTTGCGGGATTTTGACAGGAAAATCCGCCAGGCGATTGGCGACAAATACAATTATGTGTGTGAACTGAAAATTGATGGACTTGCCATTTCATTAAGATATGAAAACGGCATTTTTGTCCAAGGCGCTACCCGCGGCGATGGGGCAGTAGGTGAAGATATTACGGTGAATTTAAAAACCATTAAGGACATACCATTGCGATTAAAAGAGCCGGTAACCATTGAAGTGCGCGGTGAAGCCTACATGCCGAAAAAGTCTTTCATGGAGTTAAATAGAGAACGGGAGCAAAATGGAGAAGAACTTTTTGCCAATCCCCGCAATGCCGCTGCCGGTTCCCTTCGCCAATTGGATTCAAAAATCACTGCATCACGAAATTTAGCGACCTTTATTTACGGAATCGGCGGAGATGGGGAAGCATACGGAATAGACAGCCACGCGGAAATGCTTGATTACTTGGAGTTCCTAGGTTTCCACGTTAATAAAGAACGGGCGCTTTGTGAAACAATTGATGATGTTTTAGCGTTTATTAAAAAGTGGACAACAGAACGTCCAAACTTGCCTTATGAAATCGATGGCATTGTCATCAAAGTGAATCGATATGCTCATCAAGAAGAACTAGGAACAACCGTAAAAAGTCCTCGTTGGGCAATTGCTTATAAATTTCCTGCAGAAGAAGCCATCACAAAGGTACTTGATATTGATTGGACAGTAGGGCGTACTGGAGTTGTAACACCAACAGCGATTTTGGAGCCGGTAAAACTTGCAGGTTCAATTGTCAGCCGAGCTTCCCTTCATAATGAAGATTTAATTCGCGAAAAAGATATTCGAATCGGGGATACCGTAATCGTGCATAAAGCAGGAGATATTATTCCGGAAGTGGTCCGCGTTATTTTGGAACAGCGCCCAGAAGGCACAGTTCCTTATGAAATGCCGAAAACTTGCCCTGCCTGCGGAAGCGAACTGATCCGCATTGATGATGAAGTGGCCATTCGCTGTGTAAACCCTGCCTGCCCGGCCCAAATTGCGGAAGGCATTAAACATTTCGCATCCAGAAACGCAATGAATATTGATGGCTTAGGGGATAAAATTACAGAATTGCTATTAAAAGAAAACTATATACGTGATGTGGCGGATCTTTACTTTTTAAAAGTAGACGAACTGGCCAAATTGGATCGAATGGGGCAGCTTTCCGCAACGAATCTAGTCAATGCGATTGAGCGGTCAAAAGAAAATTCATTGGAGCGTTTATTATTCGGCCTTGGCATTCGTCATGTCGGCGAAAAGGCTGCAAAACTCATTGCAGAGGAATTTGAAACAATGGACCGCATTATGGAGGCGACAGTAGAAGAATTAGTGGCAATCCATGAAATTGGCGAAAAAATTGCCCAATCGGTGGTTTCCTATTTCGAAAAAGAGGAAGCAAGACAATTAATTGCCCGATTGAAAGAAGCCGGCGTCAACATGGCATACAAAGGGAAAAAGGCCGGTGCAGAAATAGCCGATAGCCCGTTTGCCGGAAAAACGGTCGTATTAACAGGAAAATTAGAACGATTGACACGCAACGAAGCAAAGGCGAAAATAGAAGAGTTAGGCGGTAAAGTCACAGGAAGTGTAAGCAAAAAGACAGATCTTGTCATTGCAGGAGCCGATGCAGGTTCAAAATTGACAAAAGCGCAAGAACTAGGAATAGAAGTTTGGGACGAAAATCGCTTTATTGAACAATTAGAAAAGTAAAGGGGATTCATACAATGAACCGATTTCGCTGGATACCGGCGATGGTCGTTGTTGCAATGCTTGCAGGTTGTACACCTTCCATTCGGGAAGATACAGAAATCGTAGCACCAAATAATGAATCTGAAGCAGAAGTTGAAACGACAATCATCCCAAAAATGCAGTTAGATGAAAGTTATTATAAAACGCTTATTCCTTATAAAGAGAGTGCAGCCAGAGGTCTTGTCGTATCAAATGTTTATACGAAATACGACATTAAAGAAGCGGAAGAAGGGTTAATGCGCATTTCCCAAAATGAATTTAGCACCGACAGCTACTATTTCCAAGAAGGCCAATACCTGGATAGTGAAACAGTGAAGAAATGGTTGTCGCGCAGCAATAATAACGAGGAAGGATTAAATCCTCCTGCTGAACAAGGCATGGATCCTGAAAAGCGGGCAAAAGAAGCACCGATTTATTTGGCGCATATTGTGGAACAAAATTATTTAAAGAAAACAAGTGACAATAAAGTAGCCCTTGGAGGAATTTCCATTGGTCTTGCTCTAAACTCAATTTATTATTATCAAAAAGAGCAATATGGCGAATGGTATGAAGAACCAATCTCCCAAGAAGTATTGGAGAAAAAAGGGAAAGAAATAGCGGAAGAGGTAGTGCGGCGCTTGCGCAACCGTCCAGAATTGCAAAATGTTCCGATTTTAATTGCTTTGTTTAAACAGGAAGCCCGCAACTCCATCGTGCCTGGAACGTATTTCGCGTATAGTGTTGCAAAACCAGGAAAAAGCAATCTGGATGATTGGGTTAGCATAAATGAGAAGTACGTGACTTTCCCTATGTCCAATCCGGAAGACATCTACCGGGATATGAATACGAACTTCAGAAACTTCAAATCAGATATACAAAAATATTTCTCCAACAATACAAGTGTCATCGGCAAAGGATTTTATCAAAACAATCAGCTTGTTAAATTAAGCATTGAAGTGCCGGTTCAATTCTATGGAACAACGGAAATTATCGGCTTTACCCAATATTTATCGGGGGTTTTAATCAAAAGATTCCCAGATAGTGTAGATATTGAAGTCAACATTACATCCATCAATGGCTCAGAAGCTTTAATCTTAAAAGACCGCAATGATAAAGAGCCATTTGTGCACATTTATAATTATTAGTATCGCAGCAAAAAGAAACAGTGTTGCCTATCCGCAGCACTGTTTCAAATTGTTTTTTATTGCAAGAAGTGTTTGAAATCATGGCGTTTTTGGAGATAATTGAAAAGTAATCGTGTAATTATGCGAAATTCCAAAAACGTGTGATTTTTCAATGGAAAAATGGTATTATTATTGCCAGGTTTATGAATTGTGGAGGTGTAATTAATGGCAAAATTGACGAAGGAAGAAGTTAAGCACATTGCCCACTTAGCTCGTTTAGCTATTACTGAGGAAGAAGCAGAAAAATTTTCCGAACAGCTTGGGAAAATTACTGAATATGTAGAAACATTGAATGAATTAGATACAACAAATGTAGAACCAACTTCCCATGTATTGCCAATCGTGAATGTAATGCGCGAAGATGCAGCTAAGAAAGGTTTAGAACTTGAGAAAGTATTATTGAATGTAAAAGAACATGAAAATGGCCTAATCAAAGTGCCGCCAATTTTAGAAGAATAACCATGATTATTTAATGGCATTAGCCATTATTTTTGTGTATGAAAAATTGATGCTTGTATTTTCATGCCCATTTTAAAAGGAGGGAACTTCATGACGTTGTTAGAACGTTCATCGAAAGAATTGCAAGAAGGTTTACATAAAGGTGAATTTAAAATTGTTGATGTAATTAATGAAACCTATAAAAGAATTGAAGAAGTCGATGGAGATGTACAAGCGTTTCTTGCCCTAAACAAAGAAAAAGCACTGGAAGAAGCAAAAGAAAAAGATCAAGTGCCAGTCAACGAACGTGGACCATTGTTCGGTCTTCCTATCGGTATTAAAGATAATATCGTGACAGAAGGGCTTGAAACAACTTGTGCTTCTAAAATTTTGGAAGGATTCATTCCGATTTATGATGCGACAGTAGTGAAAAAAATTCGCGAAGCAGGCATGATTACAATTGGTAAACTCAACATGGATGAATTTGCCATGGGTTCTTCAACTGAAACATCTTATTATAAAAAGACAAAAAACCCTTGGGATCTTGAACGTGTACCAGGCGGTTCTTCCGGCGGTTCTGCAGCGAGTGTTGCAGCGGGTGAAGTGCCATTCGCATTAGGTACAGATACGGGCGGTTCCATTCGCCAACCAGCCGCATTCTGTGGTGTAGTTGGAATGAAACCAACATATGGCCGTGTTTCCCGTTTTGGTGCAGTTGCCTTCGCATCTTCCCTTGACCAAATCGGCCCAATCACTCGCAATGTATATGACAATGCATTATTACTTGAAGTGATTGCCGGTGTGGATCCTAACGATTCAACTAGCGCAGACGTACCAGTGCCTAACTATGCATCTAAATTAGATGGAGACATTAAAGGGCTGCGCATCGCTGTGCCAAAAGAGTTTTTATCTGAAGGTATTGATGAAAGTGTACGCCAATCTGTATTAGATGCCCTTGAAGTATTTAAAGGGCTTGGCGCAACCGTGGAAGAAGTATCCCTTCCTCACTCAAAATATGCGTTAGCGACTTACTATATTCTTGCCTCTTCAGAAGCTTCATCCAACCTTGCCCGCTTCGATGGAATCCGCTACGGTTTCCGTGCTGAAGGCGTGAAAAACTTAATGGATTTATATAAACAAACACGTGCACAAGGCTTTGGCGATGAAGTAAAACGCCGTATCATGCTTGGTACGTACTCTCTGTCTGCAGGCACATATGATGCTTACTACAAAAAAGCGCAACAAGTTCGTACATTAATTAAACAAGATTACGATAAAGTGTTTGAAGATTATGATGTAATCGTTGGTCCAACAACACCAACAGCAGCATTCAAAATCGGCGAAAACATAGACGATCCATTAACAATGTACGCAAACGATATTTTAACAATTCCAATCAACTTAGCAGGTGTGCCAGCAATCTCTATTCCATGCGGATTTGATAACGGCTTGCCGCTAGGATTGCAAATCATCGGTAAACACTTCGATGAAGAAACAGTTTACCGCGCTGCTTATGCATTTGAACAAGCAACAGATTATCATAAACAATCTCCTAGATTGGGGGGCAAATAATTATGAACTTTGAAACAGTCATTGGTCTAGAAGTACACGTTGAATTAAAAACAGAATCCAAAATTTTCTCTGCAGCACCTAACCAATTCGGTTCTGCGCCTAACACAAATACAACAGTTTACGACCTTGCATATCCAGGAGTGCTTCCTGTTTTAAATAAAAACGTTGTGGAATATGCAATGAAAGCAGCTCTTGCTTTAAATATGAAAATCAACCAACATACAAAATTTGACCGCAAAAACTACTTCTATCCAGATAATCCGAGCGGCTACCAAATTTCTCAATACGATAAACCAATCGGCTATGATGGATGGATTGAAATTGAAGTGCCAGCAAAAGACGGACAACCTGGCTATACAAAACGAATCGGTATCACGCGCCTTCACATGGAAGAAGACGCCGGTAAATTATTGCACGGTGATGGCTACTCTCTTGTAGACTTCAACCGTAAAGGAACACCGCTTCTAGAAATCGTTTCTGAGCCAGACATCCGTACGCCTGAAGAAGCGTATTTATATTTGGAAAAATTAAAATCCATCATCCAATACACAGGCGTTTCCGATGTAAAAATGGAAGAAGGCTCATTGCGCTGCGATGCAAACATTTCCCTTCGACCATATGGACAAAAAGAATTCGGTACAAAAACAGAATTGAAAAACTTAAACTCTTTCAACTTTGTTCGTAAAGGTCTTGAATACGAACAAAAACGACAAGCGGAAATCTTAATGAGTGGCGGAGTGATTAGACAAGAAACACGCCGTTTCGATGAAAAAACAGGCAAAACAATCTTAATGCGCGTAAAAGAAACAGCAGAAGACTACCGCTACTTCCCAGAGCCAGACTTAGTGCATCTTGTAATTGAGGATGAATGGTTAGAGCGCGTAAAAGCTTCTATCCCTGAACTTCCAGATGCTCGCAAAAAACGCTACATCGAACAACTTGGATTAACAGAATATGACGCAAATGTGCTAGTAGTGAACAAAAGTCTTTCTGATTTCTTCGATGAGATGGTGAAATTAGGCGCTGATCCTAAACTTTCTGCCAACTGGTTAATGGGCGATGTTTCTGGATACTTAAATGCAGAACAAGTAGAAATTACAGAAACAAAATTAACGCCTGAAAACTTGGCTGGATTAGTAAAATTAATTTCGGACGGCACAATTTCATCTAAAATTGCGAAGAAAGTATTCAATGAATTAGTGAAAAACGGTGGAGACCCTGAAAAAATCGTCAAAGAAAAAGGCATGGTTCAAATTTCAGATCCAAACGTGCTTCTCCCAATTATTACAGAAGTGCTCGACAACAACCCACAATCCATCGAAGACTTCAAAAATGGTAAAGACCGTGCAATTGGCTTCTTAGTAGGTCAAATTATGAAAGCAACAAAAGGACAAGCCAACCCACCAATGGTCAACAAACTATTGCTTGAAGAAATGAATAAACGATAATCTTACTGCGCCGCATAAGCTGCTATGGCTTATGCGGTTTTTCATTGTTTGATACAATTTGAATTTGATATTTGATAGGATTGTAGAATTGCAATTCGTGCGAATACTTCCTCAATTGGTGCATTTACAGTAGTAATTGGTGCGGATGGAATCACATTTTGTGCGGATACAACTTCAATTAGTGTGTTTATTTCCTTATTTCGTGCGGATACAGCAGCAATTAGTTCGGATGGAACCTCATTTGGTGCGGGGATGTCATGCTCAACAATCCAATCATCCGAAAAATTGCAGAAGCAACCCAACTAGAAATTCACTGCGTTTATCGAGATGAAGATACCGACTTAATCGACCGTTATTTAACAAATGGAGGAAGATCTATCCCAATGTATTTATTCCTCGACCAAATTGGCCAAGTCATTGGAAAATGGGGGCCAAGAGCATCGCAACGTCAACAATTGGTTACAGAAGCAAGAGCCCAATTGCCGGAAAAAGACGACCCATCATTTGAAGAAAAACAAAAAGAGATGTATACTACTTTGCAGGGGAAATTTGTTAAAGACCCGCAATGTGCAAAATGGGTTTATGAAGATATGAAAAACGTTATAATAGATATGTTATCCTAACATCATAATAGGAAATTCCCTTTCATCCGATAGGGAATTTTCTATTGTTTAAAGGAACTGTTTTAATATACATAACGTCAAAAAATAAAACGATATAGGATGGCGAAAACATGAAAAGAGCGAGAATTATTTATAATCCAACATCAGGCAGAGAACTGTTCAAAAAGCATTTGCCAGAAGTGTTAGTAAAATTGGAGATGGCTGGGTATGAAACTTCTTGCCATGCCACAACCGGCGCAGGGGATGCTGAGAAAGCAGCTGCCAAAGCCGTAGAACGAGGATTTGATATTGTCGTTGCGGCAGGTGGAGATGGCACATTGAATGAAGTCGTTTCAGGAATCAGCCCTTTTGAAAAGCGTCCGAAACTGGGTGTCATTCCAATGGGGACAACAAACGACTTTGCCCGCGCCCTTCACATTCCAAGAAAAATTGAAGAGGCGGTGGACATCATTGTAAAAGGTGATACAATCCCGGTGGATGTTGGATTATTAAATAAAGAACGCTATTTTATCAACATTGCAGCGGGCGGACGCATTACAGAATTGACTTATGAAGTGCCTAGCAAAATGAAAACGATTTTAGGGCAGCTTGCGTACTATTTAAAAGGGCTTGAAATGCTTCCTTCCATCAAAGCAACGAATATGCGGTTTGAAATTGATGGAGAAGTGTACGAAGAGGAAGTGATGGCTTTCCTCTGCGCCCTCACGAATTCCGTTGGCGGTTTTGAAAAGATTGCGCCCGATTCCAGCATCAATGATGGAAAATTCACGATGATGATATTGAAAAAATGCAGTTTAGCTGATTTCATCAAAGTGCTTACATTGGCTCTTCGCGGTGAACATTTAAGCGATCCAAACGTTATTTATCGAAAAGCAAGCATCGTAAAAATAACGTCTGATGAAGAAGTGCTCATCAATTTGGACGGAGAGTTGGGAGGAAAAGCGCCGGCTACGTTCCAAAACTTAAAGCGGCATATTGAAGTGTTCGTGCCGATTGATGATATTCGCGAACAAGACCGCGTGTAATGAATAAAAACTATACAAATGCAATTTCAGCATTTGTATAGTTTTTTTTTATTGACACAAAATAACTAGAGATGAAAGGAGTTCAGAAATGTATAAAAAGCAGGAAAAATGGCTGATGTTTTTATCTTTTGGTGTTGCCATCATTATGCTTCTATCCATGCTTGGAAGAATTTTCAGCAGTTAGGAGGCGGCATGAATGAACGAGTCTGCTGTGTTTTGGAGCCGAATGCTGACAGAGTTAACGTTAACCTTTCATATTATTTACGCAACCATTGGGGTGGGCGTTCCTTTAATGATTATGATTGCCCAATGGGTTGGGATGAAGAAGAACGATGAACATTATATTCTCCTAGCTAGAAGGATTACGAGGGGATTTGTTATTACGGTGGCTGTTGGGGTGGTGACCGGAACAGCAATTGGTTTGCAGCTTTCCTTGCTGTGGCCGAATTTTATGCAGCTAGCCGGACAAGTCATTGCCTTGCCGTTGTTCATGGAAACATTCGCTTTCTTCTTCGAGGCAATTTTTTTAGGCATTTATTTATATACTTGGGACCGGTTTGATAATCAAAAAAAACATATGCTTCTTCTCGTTCCGGTTGCTATTGGCGCATCGATGTCCGCCGTTTTCATTACGATCGTGAATTCGTTTATGAATACGCCACAAGGGTTTGAGGTGGTGAATGGACAGCTTGTCAATATTCAGCCGCTAGTTGCCATGTTCAACCCATCCATGCCGACAAAAGTGGCCCATGTGCTTGCTTCCGCCTATATGACGTCCGCTTTCTTATTAGCCTCTATTGCCGCATATCGGCTGCTGAAGGGCTCAAACCATTTGTATTATAAAAAATCGTTGTTTCTCATGATGAAGATGGGATTGATTTTCTCCATTGCAACGGCCGTTATTGGCGACTTTTCAGGAAAGTTTTTGGCAGAGTATCAACCTGAAAAATTGGCGGCAGCTGAGTGGCACTTCGAAACGGAAGAAGCGGCTCCTCTCGTTTTAATGGGTTTCATTGATAAGGACCAAAACATTAAATTTGCTGTTAACATTCCGTATTTGTTAAGCATTTTAGCTTATGGAAATCCAGTGGCAGAAGTGAAGGGATTGAACGACTTTCCAGAAGATGAAGTTCCGCCGCTATATATCCATTACCTTTTTAACATCATGGTATTGATTGGCATGTTGATGATGCTTGTGTCTGTACTGTATGTGGCCGGGGTATGGAGAGGGTGGAAGTTTATCCACTGTACTTGGTTCAGATGGATTGCTGTTTTGGGAGGACCGTTATCCATCATTGCTATTGAAGCTGGGTGGTGGTTGGCGGAAGTAGGAAGACAGCCATGGATTTTAAGAGGATATATGAAAACAGCAAAAGGAGCTACGATAAGCGATCATGTAGATATAATGTTTCTGTTATTTTGCATTCTATATCTGGTGTTAGGGATTGGAAGCGTTGTTGTGTTAAGAAGGATGTACCGTTTAAATCCGATTGAGCGGGAAATTGAAGACCGGATGGCTGAAATAGGGGGAGACGGCAGATGAGTCTTGAAGTGTTGGGAATCGTTGTATTATGGATTTTCCTTTTTGGGTATGTCATTGTGGCTTCCATTGATTTTGGCGCCGGTTTTTTCAATGCTTATAGTTTATTGACGGGCAAATCCCATATTTTATCGAACATCATACAGCGCTATTTATCGCCGGTATGGGAAGTCACTAATGTATTTTTAGTCTTTTTCTTTGTCGGGATTGTGGGATTTTTTCCAAAGACAGCCTTTTACTACGGCACGGTTTTATTGGTGCCTGTAAGCATTGCGATTATTTTATTGGCGGTAAGAGGTTCATATTACGCCTTTGAATCATACGGATCGAGGGGGCATAAAGGATATGCCTTTGCTTATGGAGTCTCCGGATTGTTAATTCCATCCTCCCTTTCCGTTGTGTTGACGATTTCAGAAGGGGGCTTTGTGGAGATTGTTGACGGTGAACCTATCCTTGATTATTGGGCGCTTTTTACAAGCACTTTAACGTGGAGCATCGTTCTATTAAGCATTGCAAGCGTTCTATATATTTCCTCCGTATTTTTAACGTGGTATGCATGGAAGGCGCAAGATGTCAATGCATCTGAACTGATGAGAAAATATGCGCTCACATGGGCGGGCCCCTTAATGTTTATGGCGGCGGCAATTATTATTCAAATGCACGAACATAACCCCGACCGGTTCCGTAATATGATTTCCGTTTGGCCGTTGTTTGGCAATTCCGCCATTTTATTTTTGATGACGGTTTGGCTGATTTGGAAGAAGCGGGGACTTGGGCTTTCAGTTGGATTATTGATTCTCCAATTTTTATTTGCCTTTTTTGCATATGGCATTTCCCATTATCCGTATCTGCTTTATCCTTATTTAACCATTTACGAAGGATTTACCAATCAAGAAATGGCCATTGCGCTTGTCATTGCCTTTATCGCAGGATTGTGTTTGCTCATTCCATCCCTTTATTTACTATTCCGATTGTTTGTGTTTAATAAGGACTATGTAACAGGCAGACAAAACGATTTTCATGCTTAGGAGGATTTGCCATGAATGAATTTATGATATTTGTAGCCCCTTTTTTGATGGTCCTGCTTTCGTTAGTGGTCGCTTTTTTCACCGCCCCTTTGGACCATGGGGTAAGGGAAGAAGAAAAATAAGAGGTTGGGACAAATCTAAAAAAACATCATTTTCTCCAAGGAGAAAATGATGTTTTTTTGATATGTTATTAAAATTGATTTCCGTTCCGGGGACGCTTTCCGCGGGCCCGGCTCGAGCCTCCTCGGAGCTCATTGCTTCGCTCCTGCGGTGTCTCGAGACACGGGCTGTTCCCGCAGGAGTCGCCCCGTCACTTCAATCAATTTTTAGTTATATCAAATATTTATCAAAACCCTTTCAACTACCCCTTTAATTTTTTGTTTATGTCCCAGCCTCTTTTTATTGTTCACGAGAAGAAGCAGTTCTTTCTCCCGCTTTAAATAATAACGGAATCAGGGCGAGTAGGAGGCTTCCAACCGCAATGGTCGATAGGATAAGTTCTGTCCAGGTAATATAATTGTTTTGTAGCATTTGCACGATGATGAATGAATTGATGGGAATGTTTAGAAATAATCCTGTAAGAAGCCCCGGTGCATACCTTTTCAACAATATCGTTGCAATGAGGTGCGGAAAAATCGCATTCACAATCATGGAACCTATAAATCCGATGAAAAACCATTTGGCCAATTCTGATGCTGGCATAAAGTAAAAATAAAATGCCGATAAATAAGCCAGCATAGTAATGACAAACACTGCAAAATGAAATTCACTTGGGGTGACGGGTTTATGAAACTTCGAAGCTTGTTGTGACCATTTCGGCAACCAAAGGGCTTCCTCCATGTTATGCAGGGTAATGGCAATACAAAACAATGCGACAAGATAAAAGTCCATCTTCATCCACCCAATTCATAGTGATACTTCAATTTTACAAGCGGTTCGAAAAAAATGAAATTTCAATATATCCATTTTCTATTTTGAGGTAGAATAATATTTGTTTGATTTCGATTAAAAATCCGTACGACTATGAAAAACGAAATGGAGGACGGAATTTCATGACGGCACCCGTAAAGAAAAATGATCGAGTAACGGTTTACATAGAAGATTTAACCCATGATGGTCTGGGCGTGGGGAAAGTGGATGGTTATCCATTATTTATTCATGGAGCGCTGCCGCAAGAAACAGCGGAAGTGCATGTATTGAAAACACTAAAAAGCTATGGCTTTGCCAAAATTGTAGAATTGAAAGAACCTTCACCGGACCGGGTGGAAGCGCCTTGTATATATTTCGAAAAATGCGGCGGCTGCCAATTGCAACATTTATCTTATGAAGCCCAGTTGCAATGGAAAGAAAACATGGTTCGCAATGTCATGAAACGCATTGGAAAAATTGATGCACCAGTACGACCAATCAAAGGAATGGAACACCCTTGGAATTACCGCAACAAATCGCAAATTCCTTTTGCGATGGGCGCATCTGGTCCGATTGCGGGATTTTACAAAGCCAGAACCCATGACATTGTGGATATGGAACGCTGCCTCATCCAAATGAGTGAAGCGGATATCATCATGGCCAATTTGAAAAAAGAGTTGGAGAAGATCGGGATCGAGCCTTACAATGAAACGACTCATCAAGGAATGCTCCGCCATGTGATTGTGCGGACAGGAAGAGCCACTGGCGAAGTGATGGTGGTGCTCGTTATAAAAAAACGCAAATTTCCTCAGAAGGATGCGGCGGTAGAAGTGATTCGAAAACTCATTCCGCATGTTACATCCATCGTACAAAACGTGAACAGTGAAAAAACGAATGTCATTTTAGGAAAAGAAACGATGACGCTTTGGGGGAAAGAGACAATAGAAGACACAATCGGCGATATCCGATTTGAAATTTCTGCTCGTTCTTTCTATCAAGTGAACCCTGTGCAAACGGAAATGTTATACAACCAAGCCTTGGAATATGCAGCACTGACGGGGGAAGAAACGGTCATCGACGCCTATTGCGGCATTGGAACGATTTCCTTATTTCTAGCGAAAAAAGCGAAACAAGTGATGGGAGTTGAAATCGTCGAGGAAGCCATCGAGGACGCCAAATGGAATGCGGAACTGAACGGATTTACCAATACGTATTTTGAAGCAGGGCCAGCAGAAGAAGTAATCCCTCGTTGGTATAGCGAAGGAAAAAGAGCAGATGTCCTCGTTGTCGACCCGCCGCGCAAAGGCTGCGACCAGGCATTGCTCAACACGATTATCGAATACAAACCAAATCGGGTGGTGTATGTATCCTGCAACCCTTCCACTTTAGCGCGGGACTTGCGCATTTTGGAAGACGGGGGATACAGAACGGTGGAGATTACACCGGTGGACATGTTCCCGCAGACGACACACGTTGAGTGCGTTTCGCAGATCGTTTTAAAATGAAAAAAATGAGGCAAGATAAGGTTTCTCTCTTGCCTCTATGCAATTTTTGGTGTGGCAAACCGGTAATGAATGATTGGTGTACCGTCCTCTTTTACCTCGATTCGATTAATCAGTCGATGGAGAATATCCTCGGTTAATTCATCGAAATTTAGGAATTGAAGTAATTCCTTTTTAAGCTTTTCAATCGTTTCGATTACATCCTCGCTTTCCATCAATGAAAGAAGTTCATTTTTCTGTTCCATTAATTCAGTTAAATCCTTGTTCGTTGCTTCAATACTCTCTTGATATTCTTCATGTGTGATAATTCCGTCAGCTAACAGGTTGATGAATTTCCTTTTTCGATTTTTTAAAACATCCATCTGTTTGTTAATCTTATTGATTTTCTTTTGAGAATCCGATTTTGTACTTTTCGATTTTCTCTCCATCTTCTTTATATATTTCTCTTTATCAACTTGTTGAATTAAGGTTTGGATGTCATCTAGGATCGTTTCTTTTAAAAAATCCTCTTTTATTGTGTGGGCGGTACAAGCTTTTTTTCCATGACGCGCATAAGCCCCACAAATGTATCCGTCTCGATTGCTTCGGAACCACATACCTGTACCACAATCGGCACAAAAGAGGACATTAGTAAAAAGATGTATCTTGGGTGCTGTAATATATTTTCTTCTCTGCTCTAATTGATTTTGGACAGCATCAAACATTTCCCTTGATATAATTGGCTCATGTACATTTTTGATAATAAACTGTTCTTCTTTAGGAACGTTTTTTCTTCTTTTATTTGTTACACTTACTGTCGTTGTTCTTCCTTGAACAAGATCCCCGACGTAATGGGGATTTGTTAAGATACATCTAATTGTAGAGTCATGCCACTTATTTCCTGCATTTGCCTTTCCAGCAACTTGAGCAGGTGTTGGAATCCCTTCATTATATAGGCGTCTCGCAATACTTTGTCGTCCGTTTCCTTCAAAATATTCTTTGAAAATTCGTCTAACAATATTTGGTGTTTCATCGTTTCGAATATACAGTTTTCCATCTCGTACTTCATACCCATATGGAGGATTTGATCCTTTGAAAAGTCCATTTTTTGCACGGGTTTTTAATGTCTCCTTAACACGATTACTCGTGTTTTGAGATTCTTGTTCGTACATCCATGCATAAAGGCCAAACATATGAGTGTTCCCTGTTAATGTATTGATCGCATTATCTAAAGTAATGATGTGAATCCCTTGGTTTTCACATAAGTTTTTGATTTTATAGGATAATTCTCCATTTCGGGCAAGGCGTGATAACTCTTTGGCAAGAATGATATCGAACTTCTTATCCTGAGCATCTTCAATAAGTTTTTGAAGTTCTTCTCTTTTTGCCGTCGTCCCGCTCTCAACGTCAATATAAAATTTGTAAATATCCCAACCTTTTTCCGCTATATAATTATAAAACAGTTCTTGCTGATATTTTAAGGAATCTTTTTGTTCTTCTTTATCGGTAGAAACACGAACATATACTGCACATCTCATTTTGAATCATACTCCTTCTCGTCTTTTTGAGATGTAGCAGTGTTTACCTTAGACTCGCATGGACTGTGATACGGCTTGACGGTAAATAGGTTCAACATCATAACCAGCATCAAATATAGCGATTGTAAATTGACCGTTTCCGAAGTGATGAAGTTTTTTCAATAATGGAATCGCAGCTTTACAATCACTTAAATTACCTGAGGACATCAAACGAGTGATGATATATTGACTTTTCGTCGAAACAGCTAAATGGGCTTTATAACCAAACCAGAATGTATTTTTTCCTTTACTATTCTTTTTCACACCCCATTTTGGCTCAATCGGTACATCCTTCCAAAGGATTTCTAATGGGATATCCAGCTGTTCTTTCAGTTCTTTTTCATAGGTTGATTGATTTCCTTTTTTCTCTACTTGTTCGGCTAACCAAACAGCTCGTTCAGCTTTAGTTTTACGACCACGTTTTTTAGGAGTTTTAGGTGCTTTCTTTTCTGATGGTGTGAAAGCATCACGAGCTTCAAAGTGACTCGCATCGATGGCGACATGTTCATCATTTAGAAAGCCTTCCAACATCGCTGTTTTGATGAGTGTATCGTTCATTTTATCTAGCACATCTGATTCACTAATGACTTGAATCATGCGTGAATCAGAGCTTTCAGATGGTACGACATCAGACACAAGGAATCCACAGTCGAAACGAAATAAAGGATCATGGACCAAACGTTTGACTAAATCCTTCATTGTTGGAATTCGTTCGACAATACGAATAATCAGCGATTGAATCATTGCACCATAATTCAATTCACGTGGTGCACCTTTCAATGTCTTTTTAGAAAACAATTGAAAAATAGGTTGAATGTCGATCACACTAAAAATGGCATCATAACGATGGGAACTTTCCATTTCTAATAATTGATGGATGTCAAAAAGAGAAATTTGTTTTACAATAGTCATAGGGTACTCACCTCTTTCGTATGGTTTGTTTGGTTACCTACCATTATAACGAAATTTGGGGAGGTACCCATTTTTTATTGTCTTGAATCCCTTGAAAATCAAGGGGTGAGAATTATGAAATTAACTC
>NZ_CP036528.1:69574-88104 GCF_004331915.1 Ureibacillus thermophilus | reverse complement strand
GTTTGGTTACCTACCATTATAACGAAATTTGGGGAGGTACCCATTTTTTATTGTCTTGAATCCCTTGAAAATCAAGGGGTGAGAATTATGAAATTAACTCGATTATTAAAAAATTAAGGAAGAATTAAGGAAGAATTAAGGAAGATAAAATTCTAAATTAAGATTCGTCTTCTATACTTATATTTGTAAAAAGCAAGAATAACAAACAGAATATTAAAGAGGAAGGTGAGAATTTTGAAACATTTAATTTCTATTGAATTCAAAAAAGCATTAAATAAGAGATTTATTATCTTTAGTTTAGCTCTCATATTTTTGCCGCTTATTGTCATTTTACCAATTATAAATGGTTCATATGTATTTCACAGGGCTATAGATGTACACGCCCAATTATTAACTAAATCCCCAATACCACTATTATTTCCATTACTTTTAGTACAGCTTTATGCTGGTTCTTATGCTAATGAGAAAAAAGATAATTACCTTCAGTATGTAAGGCCCAGAACCATAATATCTAAATATGTATTGGCAAAGGGGATTGTTAATGCTTTTCTAACTTTTTTAGTAGCGTTCCTAATGATTTTTGTTCCATTTTTATTCATTCAATATATAGATCCGATGATTGGTTATATATATTATGAGACAGAATTTTTTAATCCTGTTTCTATAGGAACATTTGAGGTTGTTGCCCAAAATTCGGTTTTACTTTATGGCATAGTATATTCATTATGGGTGGGTATTAATGGAGCAATATATATGACTATAGCTTACTTGCTTACAATATGCCTTAAAAACAAATTTGTTGCATTATCCATCCCTTTTCTGTGGTGGTTTATTATGAACTTTGTAACAGCAGTTCTATGGATAGAGAGATTTTCTCCTGTTTTCACAGTTTTTCCTTTTTCCATTACTGCACAGCCAATGTGGACAATATTTATTCCTTTTATAGTTTTAATCTTAATTATTGCAACTTTGATTGTTTATATAAAGAAAACTAGGAAGGTTTGGAATGAGTAGTATGATAAAGGTAAAAAACAGGATTATTTCGTGGAAATACTTAATGGCTGCTATCCCAATAGTCCTATACGCCTTAAGCAATAGGCAATCAATGCTGTTTTTCGAAGAGCTTCATAATGTTACTGCAAACTTTTGGGATTATATATTTATGTCATTTAGTGATGTGTATTTATTATTATTTTATTTTTTTCCTTTGATTTTAATTATATCAACAGTGTATATAAATAGAACGTTTGAATACATCGAGCTTATACGTTTAGGTTCTTATAAGAAGTGGATTTTTACGAGGTTAGAACAGTTATTTAAAATAGACATTTTCTTTATATTAATGTTTTTGGGTTCAATATTACTAACTTCATTCAGTACTTTATTTTCAATGGAATGGAGTAGTGTCGGGATAATTAATGTATCAGGGAATGAGATTCTATATTATTTGCGCCATTATTTCCCTACACCTTTTGTAGCGTTGGTGTTACAGATAGGATTGTTACTATTAACAATAATAACATTTCAATTAATGCTATGTATCCTTTATGCGAGATTTAAAAAACCATCGCTATTGTATCTATTAAATGGGCTAATGTATCTATATGGCTCAATTAGCTTTAAAGTATTTCCAGCTTCAATGAAATTAATTGTAATGCCTAATTATTTAAGTTTATTTCATGGAGTTGCTTCTTTTGATAGTATAATTATGCCGTTTGTAATAGTACTTTCTGTGTTACTGTTCTTAATATTTATAGCTAATAATATAGATAGAGATTACAGAAATAGTAGAAATTATCTAGTGAAAAATTTACCTGTATTAGGATATGGATTGCTATGCCTAATGGGAATTTTGTTTCATATAAGTAAACAATCAAATGGGGAATTGTCAATTTGGGACGGTTTTATAGTTACATTTATGGGAACCACTAATGAAATATTTACCCTTATCTCCTTCACATTTTATATAGTGGTTTTTTTAGGGGCGGTTTACTTCGTTCAACTACGATTACAAAGGTATTTATCAGAGATGAGCTACTATACCATGATAAGATACCGCTCTATAAATAAATGGTTTTTAAGCTGTTTTCCGGGAATCTTGAAAACAATAACGATACTTCTACTAATACTACTTTCTGGAACAATATCTATAGCGATGCTAAAAGGATACTCTATTACAGTGCCAGAGAATGTATTTGAAATCCTATATCAATTTATTGTAAATGGATTTTTACAGCTTCTCTTTTATGTGATTTTCGTTATCATAATATCATTTGCTACGAAGGATGTATTTAAAAGCTTTACAACCCTTTTGACGCTAACGGTATTTATGCTTCCAGGTTTTAGACTAAACAATCTAATACCTGTGGGATTAAATAGCATGGGCTATGTACTCGAAGGGTATTCAGTTTTTTTTATATCAATAAAATTAGCAGTTTATATTGCAATTGAAGTAATAGTTTTACTATATCTATTTAATAAGAAAGACTATATTGTGTAAAAAGGAAAGGTGAGTAATGATGAGTTTGATAGAATTAAGAAATGTAAGTAAGTCATTTAAAGGATTATCTTTGTTTGAGAATCTATCGGTATCCTTTGAAAAAGGGAAAATTTATGGAATAGTTGGCCATAATGGTTCTGGAAAATCAGTGCTTTTTAAGATGATGTGCGGTTTTATTTTTCCAGATCAAGGAAGTGTTATTGTAAATGGTGAAGAGCTTGGAAAGAATAAAAGATTCCCCAAAAATTTTGGAATCATTATAGATAAGCCAGGATACTTAGGTGACAAAACTGGCTTTGAAAATTTGAGATATCTGGCCGATATACAAAACAAGATATCTGATGAAAAGATAAAAGAAATTTTGGAAAAGGTAGGACTTAGTCATACTATAATGCAAAAGGTTAAGAACTATTCACTTGGAATGAAGCAAAAATTAGCTATTGCGCAAGCAATCATGGAGGATCAGGAAATATTATTACTTGATGAACCTTTTAATGGTTTAGACGTTGATAGCGTAGAGAATATTAGGGATTTGCTAAAAAGTTTAAATAAGCAAGGAAAAACAATTTTTTTAACCAGTCATAATAACGAGGATATAGATATTCTTTGTGATCATGTGTTCAGGGTAAGAAATTATTCCTTGGAACAGCTGAAATAATATTATGGATATGTTCCCGCCTACCGATAGTGCCAAAAAGGCGGTGGATATGTTTCCAAGAACGGACATACTCAAATGACATTCATTCTATCCTCTCAAGCCATGTGGAGTGCGTAGTATTGATGTCAAGGGTTGAGAAATAAAAATACTTTAAGCACTTATAGATAAAGGGTTTCCTGACATTGAATTTTTCTCATGACATCTTTGTCGAGGACGTTAATGTCGGGAAACCCTTATTTTTATTCTTTGAGGAAACATGTCAACTACCATGAAAGTGATAGGGGTTGAGTTGATAGGTTAGATTTTTTATTGGGGTTGAGAAGGCAGGATAGATAATTAAAGGTTCTTTGTCAAATGGTGTTGGTGAATAAATTTTAGTGACATTATTTGGTGATGTGTAATCGGATGGTTTAGGGGAAATTCGAGGTTCCCCTAAGCTGTTTTTATTTTCGCTAAGTTTTGGGTAATGAATATTCGGTTTCTAAAGTGATAGAAGGATCGATAACCGAAAGAAATGCGTTTAATCACTTTGATTTTGTTATTAATCCCCTCTAAAATGCCGTTATTATAATCGTACTTTAGCGTATTCTCGACGTAATTGATGTATTTGTTGATTGTCTTGATGGCGGTTTTCATATAGCTGGAAACGATATTTTGTTTATTCTCTAATGTTTTCTTTAGGAGCTCAAAGTCTTTGGTTTTGATGCAATGTTGCACGTATTGGTATAACTCATAGGACGCTTTTAATTCAGAATCTAAATCAATGAGATAGTGGAGTGTGTATGGCAAAATAAAAGTGCAGAGCTTTGCAAAGGAAAAATGCAGAGTCCTGCACTAAATTTTTGTGCATAAACAAAAAAAGACTTGCCAGTCACCCCAAGTCCCACTACAGTAATTGTGTCAAGCAATTGGTAGTGGAGGTAAGAAGGGATGCTAGCAATGTCTGATATTAATTATATCAAACATTTAAGAAATAACAAAGGTTTATCTATTTCAGAAATACAAAGAACAATGAGAATTAATTGGCGAACAGCTAAGAAGTGTGCGGATGAAGATCAACTCCCTAAACAGAAATCATTTAAAAAGAAATTCTGCCCCTTGTTTATGCAAAGGAATGAAAAGAATCCATTTTGTTTTTCAAAAATGGATTCTTTTTGATTCTCACCAGATAAGGATTCTAATTCAAACGTAGCATTAATTATTGCATTATCAATTGTTAATGGATATTGATATTTTCCCGAACAGAATTATTGTCGAAAACTCATTTGCTAAAATCCGGACCGATCGCGACGGTCGATGTATTTGAAGATAATGTGCTCGTTCGTGAGGCGCTCGAAACTGTTCCAGCGGGCACCGTATTGGTCGTAGACGGAAAAGGTTCGCGAAATTGCGCGCTGCTCGGAGACCGTCTTGCCAAGATGCTTGTGAGCGCGGGCTTGCCGGATGATTATTCACGGATACATTCGCGATTCCGCAGAAATCGCCAATATGCCACTTGGGGTGATGGCGATTGGCACTTGCCCGGTGAAAAGCAAAAAAGAAGGAAAGGGAAAACGGACGTTGCGCTCGAATTTGGAGGCGTTCGTTGGGAGCCAGGCGCCTATGTGTACGCTGATCAAGACGGGATTGTATTGGCGAAAACGGACTTATTGAAAAAAAGTGGTTGACGATGTTTGAAAATTTGTACTACTATGAATAACAGAAATGTTCTTTGAAAAATCGACATTATATGCCAAACAAATAAGGTGCCTTTCTCATTAGAGAATAGGCTTAAAAGGGAAGTACGGTGAAAATCCGTCGCGGTACCCGCCACTGTGATGGGGAGCTTTGTTGCAACATGTCACTGAAGGAAACTTCGGGAAGGCGCAATAAAGCGATGATCCTAAGTCAGGAGACCTGCCTTATTTGTTCGGACGGATACCTACGGGATTATAGGTAGACGTGCGGGAGAATGGTATACTTTTTTTGCTATATTTGTATGCATTTTTCTGCACCTCTGCGTATAGAGGTGCTTTTTATTTTGCAAAAAAGGAGAGACTCAACATGACAACATGGAACTTAATCGGAATGAAACATCATGTGCTGATTTGCAATGGAGGCAGCTGCATGCGTAAAGGGGGAGAAGAAGTAACGCTTGCCATCCGCGAAGAAATCGCGATGCTGGAGTTAGATGGCATTGTACATACGACGCGGACTCGCTGCAATGGCCGTTGCCAAGACGCGTGTGTAGTCATCGTTTACCCTGAAGGCGTATGGTACAACGGTGTGACGCCGGAAAAAGCAAGGGAGCTTGTGCGAAGGCATTTGCGAGATGGGGAATGGTTGGAAGAAACGATAACGTACCGTTATGAAGAGAAGCAAGGATTGATGATGACAAAACAATCAAACGCCCCTCTAGGAATCTCGAAATTATGTAAAGCAACGGGAGGAACGAAAGCATAAAAAATGGAAAGTCTCCCTTTTCCTTTGCGGTTTAGTCGTCTATTTTACTTTTACCGGCAGCACATCGGCATTTGCGATGCATATTATGGAAGGATTTTTGCCTAACCTAAGATGGTTCAAGCATCCTAACCATCGAACGTGATGAGAGGCTTTATATGGAGAGACGGGCATGATAGGCTGTTTTAGCCATGCGATGTTATCTGTCCATCGCTCCAGCGCAAAAAATCGTGCCCGTAGAGGCTCCATGTCAAG
The DNA here is from genome assembly GCF_004331915.1 of Ureibacillus thermophilus. NCBI lineage: Bacteria > Bacillati > Bacillota > Bacilli > Caryophanales > Caryophanaceae > Ureibacillus > Ureibacillus thermophilus. Next base: position 82,252 of record NZ_CP036528.1, on the reverse strand, counting down.
CCTTTATCGCACACGCACCACATTCATAGCGAAAGGAGAGAATGGATAACTTAAATATTATCAATTTGTGTCTTGACAAAGGGGTGCATTACACCCTTTCGTCTGTATAATGTACCGTTTATTGTGATAGTTTTATTTTTAAAATCAATATCTTCCCATTTGAGACCTAAAAGTTCCCCTCTTCGAACCCCGGTAACCACATCAACCAAAAATGGGGTAACTAATCCTTTTTTAGAAGCTACTTCTAAGAAAATATGCACCTCTTCTTTCGTCCACGCCCTATTTCTTTTACTTTTGTTATTCTTAACCACAGGTTTTTGAGCACTTTCCATGGGATTAACTTTGATTAATCCCCATGCTACTGCTTTTTTAAAAGCTTGGTTAAGCAAACTGAAAATGATATGAAGATATGATTCTGATAAATCTCTTTTCTCTTTTTCTTCATGTTTAGCTTTTTTCTGTGGTTTTCTACCGTTTTTCCGTCGAATACTTTTGATAAAAATTTTTTCTTTTAATTTAATTGATTTTTATTGAATTGTATTAATCGCAAAACATTATAGCTTCGAATTTTTTAATTTTAAGAGGTATATTTATAAAAAATTTTTTACCGCTCTTTATTATTTATCACTGGAGCGTTTTTTTATCAATGAATAATCAAAAGTGTGTTGACATGAAGTTGGTTCGGATGGTATATATTAGATAGCTAAACAAAAACGCGTCTGTGATAAAAAATAAATATTTTTATGAAGGGTGTGTTTGTATGTCGTATAAATATTGGAGGGTTGTTTGTAAATATGGTCACGTAGGAAGAAGAAATGAGGTAAGTGTTCCGAGGTATATACAAACAGATGACAGTTGTAGTCTCATTGATGTTATTGATATCGTTTCAAAAATGCCGGGCATTAAGAAAAGCGGAGACAAAATGTACGGTATTGTTTCTGCAAAACCGATTAATGAGGAATGCTATCTAAAAGGAAAAATAGAAGAAAAAGAAAACCTTTTTTTGAAGAAATTAATGGCTTTTAATATACGCGAAGAAAAACAAACTGTTTTAATCTGAAAGGATGATAACAAAATATGGCTAGATATTTTGAAAGTGAATTAGAGCATAAGGTGGCAGAAGATCTAAAAAGAAAAGGGATCGCTGTTGTAAGGAAAGCTGCAACGATAGGAAGAAAAAATATCGATATGATTGGTTATACAATTAATAATGAAGGAAAATTAGAACCGCAAGTGATTGTAGAGGTCAAAAGGTTCCTTAGTATGGATGCACAGAGGCAATTAATGGATTATGCGGAAGTTTGCGCTACTCCTTTTGCTTTATTAGCAACTCCAGAGAAGTATATCTGGTTTGAAACAAAGACGTTTCTGCAAATTGACGAACCACAGTTTACAAATGAGAGAACGTTTGTTGATAATGATGAGGAAATTGAAAAACTTTTGTGGGGCCTATTTGATTTGCTTAGAGGAAATTTTTCAATAAGTGAAGAAATCGAAATTCTTTTATACAGTTTGTTGATTAGGGCATATCTACATGAACAAAACGCTATGGGTAAATGGTCTGAGATCAGTACTAGCGAAGAGTATCATAACCTGCTTGTTAAAGCATTTGAATATTTTAAAATTGATGAGGGTTACGAACGTAAACAAATTCCAGAAAATATTGTTCAATCAATCGTTTGGAATTTAAATGTGTTACCACCTATCCATCCGATTTACAGTAGAATTTCACTTAATATTTTGGAAAAAAAGAGAGATATTGGTTTATATGTTACACCTTCTTCAGTTCGTAACTTATTTGCTTGCCTAGTTAAATCTTTAAATTTAACAAATGTAAGAGCTTTAGATATGTCTGCTGGATATGGAGCGATCACATTTGAAATCATGAGAGAGTGCGATATTTCTTCGCTAACTGCTTACGAAATTGACCGTCGCGCTTCTAGCTATCTCAAAATAATATCTGTAATTAGTGGCTATTCGAATTTGACCGTGTATTCAGAGGATGTTTTGCAAGCTAATGAAGAGCTAAAAAACGATTCTTACGGATTAGTACTCGTAGATCCACCTTTACTGAAAATTCAAGGGGATACAGATAGTTATAAAATGTTTCATGTTACTCAAAAAGGTACCCGGAAACGCATTGATGCATCTGAATTGTTCATAGAGAAAGCAATAAATTCGGTAGAAGCAGGAGGATATGTTGTTGCGCTTGTACCTGAAGGAGTTTTATTCTCGAAGCCATCACAAATTACAAGAGAATTTATTAAAGAAAAAATGATTATTGAAGCAATTATCAGTCTCCCTCCACATTCTTTAAAGCCATATTCAGCTGTCAAGGTTAGTCTTTTAGTGATGCGTAAGAAGTTAGAAGAGAATGAGAAGGCTAAAGAATTATTTTTGGCAAAACCTGATAGCATAGAGCAATTCGAAGAAGTAGTGGAAGGTTTTAAGACATGGAGAACTGGAGGGAAAATTTAGTGCCTAATATCACAGTATTACCATACAAAGTATTGGACGTAAGTGATTGGTCTTTTGAACATTTGACTTCATATCATCGATTTAGCGAAGAAAACAAAGGAATTGTCTTAAGTGACCTAGTGGAGTTCAATCCTGTTAAAATAGACAGAAACAGCGTTGATGCAGAAAAGCAATATATATATATCGATATAAGCAGCGTATCTTCTGAAGATGGAATGATTTTAGAACCCAAGTATGTATTGGGGAGCGAATTACCGGCTAGGGCAACATTAAAAGTAAGAACAGGGGATGTTATTGTATCCTCTGTTCGACCAGAGCGTAATACTGTAGCAATTATTGATAAAAAATTTGATGGTAGTATTGTAAGCAATTCTTTTGTGGTGTTAAGACCAAAAAAGATTAGTTCAGAGTTGCTGTATTTTGTACTGCGAAGTGAAAATGTAACAGAACGAATGTCTCGATTAGCACGTGGGACTATTCCGACTGTTAAGCTAAAAGATTTTCGGGAGTTAGTGCTTCCATCTATAGAAATAAATGAAAAAAATAACGATAGGGCAGTAAATTTGTATTGCGATTGGGTCAGAACTTATAGAGCAGCTAAAACTTTGGCGCATATAGTGGAAGATTGTTTTATTCGGCATCATTTAGTAAACCCATCTAGTAATTTGAATGAAGATACTTTATTATACAAAGCTTTGCCATATGAGCAGCTTGGCGACCGCTTGGATGTGGGATTTTATTTTACATCCAATCAAAAAGAAACCCAATGGCTTGTTGTAACTCAACGATTAAAAAATGTAGTTAAAAACTTCCGCTCTGGAGCGGCGATACCTTCTAAAGAGTATGGAGAAGAGGGTATTCCATATGTGCGAATTAAAGATATGGATAATAACAAAATTACACTGCAGGATGCAGTTTTTGTCAGTGAAGAAGTTGCACAACAATATCCTAAGAGCAGATTAACCGCGGGGAATGTATTAATTTCAAGAGTAGGTACCATTGGAAAATCCGCGTTAGTAACAAAAGAGATTGAAGGAGCTATCGTTAACCAACATATCACCATTGTTGAATTAAACGAAGAGATACTTTTACCAGAGTTTTTTGTGCTGTATTTGAATACAAGTTGGGCTACTGAACAATTTAACCAACGAGCTTCCGGCAGTGCACAGCAATTTATCAAACTTGGCGATATTAAAGAATTGATAGTTCCTGTACCAAATCTACAAAAGCAACAAGAAATTGTGAATGACATTATGGAAAAAATTTCAGAAAATCGATTGGATTCTTTAAGGAAAGAAATTGCTGAATTTACCGAAGAACTTATGCAATAGAGAAGCTACCAATTATTTTAGGGAATAGTGAAATCACTAAATGGAAATGGGGTAATATTTCAATGACAGTAATTTCAACAGAAGTAAATTTAAATCTTAATGGTACATTCTATAAAGGATTAGATAAAAAGAACGGTTATTCTAATGAAACTAAAGCTTGTATTGAAAATACTGTTAGAAAATTATTGCAGAATGATACAAGTTTAAGTAGACCGGGAATGTTGTTAGGGAAAATTCAGAGCGGTAAAACCCGTACATTTATCGGTATAACAGCTTTAGCGTTTGATAACGGATATGATGTTGCGATTGTTCTTACAAAAGGAACAAGAGCGCTAGCACAACAAACATATGAGCGATTAAAAATGGAATTTGAAGACTTTAAAAATGATGATATTCTACAAATCTTCGATATCATGTCTCTTCCTGATAATCTAACAAACTATGAACTAGAGCAAAAAATCATCTTAGTTGTAAAAAAAGAGAAAAACAACTTAAACCGCTTAAAAAAAGCATTGTTTGAAACATATCCATCTCTTGCAAGTAAAAAAGTATTAATTATTGACGACGAGGCAGATTATGCGAGTGTCGGGTTTTCTAAAACCAAAAGTGAAATATATGAGATTAATGTAATTGCAGGACAAATTGATGACATTCGTCAAAACTTGGAACAGTGTGATTTCTTGCAAGTAACGGCTACACCGTATTCACTATATTTACAACCTGATAATATCGAACTTCGCGGCTTTGTGTTTAAACCGATTAAGCCAGCTTTCACAGAATTAGTTCCTGTCCCAAAAGAGAGTATATTGGCGGTGATTACTATTTCCAGGAAAGTCAAGAAGAAAACACTATTGCCTATTATATTTACGAGCCAATTTCTCCTGAAGAGCTCATTGTATTAAAAAAGCAGGACCGTAGACGGTTTAAAATTGAGGAAGTATTGACTAGCAATAAAGTTCATTCGTTGCGGGCGGCTGTGATGAACTTTATTGTAGGTGGAGTGATTCGACGTATACAAAGCCAAAAAATTGGAGAACGTCCTAAAAAATACAGTTTTATTATCCATACGGAGCAAAAAAAGCAAGCTCATGAATGGCAAGAAGAAGTCGTGATTGAAATGAAGCGACAACTATCCGTTATCGTTGATGAAGATCCAGAATTACTTACAGACTTAATTAAAGAATCATACGATAACTTGAAAAAATCGCTTTTACTGTTAGAATGCGATGTTCCAGAGTTTCAAGAGGTGAAATACGAAGTCATCCAAGCTATCAGAAAAGACCATATCATGATTACAAAAGTCAATTCTGAAAAAGATGTCAATGAGTTATTGGATGATACAGGACAATTAAAGCTCCGTGTGCCTTTAAATATTTTTATCGGGGGACAAATTTTAGACCGCGGAGTCACGATTGGAAACTTGATTGGTTTTTATTACGGTCGCAGCCCAAAAACATTTCAACAGGATACGGTGTTGCAGCACTCGCGCATGTTTGGTTATCGCCCGATACAGGATTTAGCAGTTACTCGTTTTTATACTACGGAAGAAATTTACGATGTAATGCGTAAAATTCATGAATTTGATTCAGCATTGCGTGCTGCTATTGAAAATGGAAATGATAATGGGGTTGTTTTCATTCAAAAAGATACAAGTAATAAAATTATACCTTGTTCACCCAATAAAATTCTTATGTCTAAAGTTACAACGTTAAAACCGTTGAAACGTCTCTTGCCTATTGGCTTTCAAACAAGATATAAAACACATATTTCCAAAACAGTACAAGAAATTGATAAGATTGTAAAATCTTTAGTTCAAGGAAATGACCCTGTACTGATTGATTTAAAGGATGCGGTTACTATTATAGAAAAAATTCATCAAACATTTGATCCGGATGCAGGGGAGAAATGGGATGTAAAAGCGTTTATCTCAAGTATGGAATACTTGGCAAACAATGTTCCTGAACAACATGTAGGTAAAGTTTGGTGTATTGCGCGAAAAGGAAGAAATGTAGGACGTATTCGTGAACAATCTGGAAGATATGAAGATTCACCGGACACTCCATCAGGAAAGCACAGTGAATTAACTATAGCTAAAAAAATAGCAATCGAAAACCCTGTACTCATTCTTATACGTCAGCAAGGTTCAGAAGAGAAAGGCTGGAGAGGTGCAGAATTTTGGTGGCCAGTACTTGTTACTCCAGCAAAAACACCAACTGTAGTATTTACGAGCGAAACACAAGATTAAATTGAAAAAGAAGAGGGCTGATAACGGTCCTCTTCTAAATAAATACACGAATTTAAAGATGTTAACAAAATTGTAGAGGCATTTAATCTCTCTCGACTATATATTCGCTACAGTAAAAAGAGGGGATGATTGAAAAGGAGCAGTAAATTATTAAGATTTGATAATAATCGACAAAAAAGACCTGTTTCAATCAAATTATTTGATAGAATATAAACGCATTGCAATTATAATAAATGGACATCATTGATATACTTGGAGGGAAACAAATTGAATAACGTTCGTATCAACGAAATTGTTAGCTTTATTTGGGGTATTGCAGACGATGTTCTTCGTGATGTATTAGTACGTGGTAAATATCGAGATGTCATTTTACCAATGACTGTAATTAGACGTATTGATGCGCTACTTGAGCCAACAAAAGCAGAAGTAGAGAAAATACACAAATTTTTGAATGAAAAGGGAATGGTCAACCAAGACGCAGCATTACGTAAAGCTTCTGGTCGCCCTTTTTACAATACGTCAAAATTTACACTTCGTCGTTTATTAGACGAACCATCACATATTAAAGAAAACTTTGAAGTCTATCTTGCGGGTTTTAGTCCTAATGTTCGTGAAATTGTACATAAGTTTAAATTTCATAATCAGCTTGAAACCTTAGATGAAGCGAATGTCTTATATAAGCTAGTTGAAAAATATACAGATCCAAAAGTGAAGTTAGAAGAATTATCGAACTTAGAAATGGGATATGTTTTCGAAGAGTTAATTCGCCGTTTCAACGAAGAAAACAATGAAGAAGCCGGAGAACACTTTACACCGCGAGATGTTGTTGCTTTAATGACACATTTATTGTTTGAACCTATTAAAGATAAAATTCAAGGTGGAACATTCTTAGTTTACGACGGTGCATGTGGTTCGGGTGGTATGTTAACTGAATCAGAGAATTTTATCAAAAAAATAGCTGAAGAAAATGGAAAGAAAGTAACAGTTGAACTATATGGGCAAGAAATCCAAGCTGAAACTTTTGCAATTTGCCAATCAGATATGCTAATTCACGATAAAAATCCGGCTAACATTCGGTATGGTTCTACATTGTCGAATGATCAATTTGCTGATATGAAATTTGATTTTATGATTATGAACCCTCCGTACGGTAAGAGCTGGAAAGTTGACCAAGATATACTATCTGATAACGGAAAAAAAGAAATTGAAGATCCACGCTTTGTGAAAGTGCTACCTAATGGAGAGAAGTTAAAACTAATTCCGCGTTCAAGCGATGGACAATTATTATTTCTGGTTAATGCTCTTTCAAAAATGAAAGAAAGTACAGAACTAGGTAGTCGTATTGCAACAATCCACAATGGTTCGGCTTTATTTACAGGTGATGCTGGTCAAGGGGAAAGCAATATTCGTAAATGGATTATCGAAAATGATTGGTTAGAAGCTATTATCGCTTTACCAAATAATATGTTCTATAACACTGATATCGCAACTTATATATGGGTGTTAACAAATCGTAAAGCACCGCATCGCAAAGGCAAAGTACAGCTAATTGATGCAACAAATTGGTATCAAAAAATGCGTAAAAATCTTGGGAAAAAAAGTTATGAACTATCAGAAGAACATATTTCTAAAATTATGGAAGCATACCACAATTTTGTAGAAACAGACGAATCGAAAATCTTTAATAACAATGAATTTGGCTATGCGAAAATTACGATTGAACGACCATTACGACTTGCTACACAAATAACTGAAGAACGGATTCAAACAATGAAAGAAGCTTTCAAAAGTGAGCCGAAAAAATATAAAGGTTTAATTCCTTTAGAAAACGAGCTTATTGAACTATTACAAGTAACGTTTGGTACTGACAAACATATGGACTATAACAAAGTCATTGCAACATTCGAAGCAGCTATTAAAGAACAAAACTTAAAAGTATCGAAAGCCGATATGAAAAAGTTATTTGAGTTCTTCACCGAACGCGATGAAAATGCAGAAAAAGTAATTAAAAAGAAAACAAAAACGGAAATACAATACGAGCCGAACCCAGAACTTCGGGATACAGAAAATGTTCCATTAACGGAAGATATTGAGGAATATTTTAAACGAGAAGTATTACCATATGTACCGGATGCATGGATTGACCATGAAAAAACTGTAATTGGTTATGAAATTACATTTACAAAGTATTTCTATAAATATGAAGAACTACGAAGCCTTGAGGATATTGCCCGTGAATTGCTAGAGTTAGAGAAACAATCGGAAGGATTACTTCATCAGATTTTGGATGGGGAGAAGTAGATGAAGAAGTATACAGAATATAAGGATAGTGGTGTAAAGTGGATTGGACAAATACCCTCCCACTGGGAAATCAGTCGAATAAGAAGTGTTACAAAAGTTAAAAGTATAAAAAATAAGCCTAATGAGCGTTTACTATCCATTTATCGTGATTATGGAGTAATTTATAAAGACTCTCGTGATGACAATCATAACGTTGCTTCAGAAGATTTATCAACTTATAAATTTGTTGAACCCAGCGATCTAGTAATCAATAAAATGAAGGCGTGGCAAGGTTCATTAGCTATTTCTGAATACCAAGGAATCATTAGTCCAGCATATATTATTTGTGAAGTAAGTGATTCTATCTATCCGAGGTATTTACATTATCTTTTGCGTTCTAAAGGATATATCGGAGCATATAAAAGTATTTCTTATGGTGTTCGTATCGGACAATGGGATATGAGATATGAGGATTTTAAAAAACTACCTCTTCTAGTACCACCTTTAGAAGAACAAAAAATGATAGCAGATTATTTAGATAAAAAATTAAATGAGATTGATTTGCTAATTGAGATTAAAGAGAAGCAAATTGAGTTGTTTAAAGAAAAACAGAGAAAAATTATTGATGATTATATATTAAATGGAATAAACCATAAAAAAACTAAAAAGGTCGACGAAGTATGGTTGGCAAGTATTCCTGAAGATTGGCATTTAATCCCTTTGAAACATATTGTTCAAGAAATAAATATTTCCCGAGACGACATACGGGAAGATGAAATTTATTTGTCTTTAGATAGGATTGAAAGTAAAACAGGGAAATTTAAAATTGAAGATGGAAATGTAGAGTTTGATAGCAAAGTAAAAGAGTTTAAAGAGACTGATATTTTATTTAATAAGTTAAGGCCTTATCTAGCTAAAGTTGTTTTTCCGAAAAGAAAAGGTGTATGTGTGGGAGAACTCCTAGTTTTACGACCGAAAGTTAAGACTGTCCTTCCGGAATACTTACATTATGTATTATTATCCCCATCTTTTATCAATTTAGTTGATAGTTCGACTTATGGTACGAAGATGCCTCGTGCAAATTGGGAATTTATAGGTAATCAAAAAATACCGATTCCTAGAAAGATAGAAGAGCAAAAACAAATTGTTGAATTAATCAAACAACGCACACAAGTAATTGATGATTTTATTAAGTATACGGAGGAATATATCGCCAAAATTAAAGAATATCGCCAAACACTTATCTCAAATGTTGTTACAGGTAGATTTAATATTTGCCATTTAATATCAAAGGGGGGTGAGGAATTTGCCAACGGATATGTCGGAGCGTAAGGTTGAGGAAATTATTGAATCACATCTTGTTCAACAAAATGGCTACGTTCCTCGACTTCATTTAAATTACGATGCAACGTACTGTGTAGATAAGGAATTGTTATTACAATTCCTTTCTTCTACACAATCTGAAGTTGTCGATACGTTAAAACGTCGTTATGGAGACATGTTTGAAACTCGTTTGTTTAAGCGGATATTTGACCAAATTAAGAAAAAAGGGATTGTTCATGTACTGCGTAACGGTGTTAAAGAGGGTGAATTTAAATTAACTCTTTATTACAAGAAACCTGCTTCATCTAAGTTAAATATGACAGCGGTAAAAAATTATCAATCTAATATTTTCTCTGTCATGCGGCAAGTTCATTACTCAAAGAAAACACCGAATAAGTCCCTTGATATGGTTCTGTTTATTAACGGTTTGCCTATTGTCACAATGGAGTTAAAAAATACGCTGACAAAGCAATCTGTCCATGATGCCATTCGTCAATATCAAAAAGACCGTGATCCAAAAGAGCCGTTGTTTGAATTAGGTCGTTGCCTTGTTCATTTTGCCGTCGATGATCAAGAAGTATATATGACGACGATGTTAAATGGTGAAAACACTGTATTTTTACCATTTAATAAAGGTTATAACTACGGAAAGGGAAACCCGCCTAATCCGTTCGGATTAAAAACAGACTATCTATGGCGCGATATTCTAACAAAGGAAAGCTTGTCATTGATTATTGAAAAGTATGCACAACTTATAGAGGAAAAAGACGAAGAGACAAATAAAGTAAAAAGAAAATTAATCTTTCCACGGTATCATCAATTTGAAGTTGTCCGTTTGTTATTAAAACGGGCACGTCATGACGGTGCAGGTCATCGTTACCTGATTCAGCATAGTGCCGGATCTGGAAAAAGTAATTCGATTACGTGGTTAGCGCATCAGCTAGTAGAGCTAAAAGATATGACAGATGAACATCCTGTGTTTGATAGCGTCATTGTTGTTACAGATCGGAAAGTATTAGATAAACAGCTCCGCAACAATATTAAACAGTTTGCGCAAGTGGATGGTGTAATCGGTGCAGCAACAAACAGCGCAGAGTTGCGTGCATACTTAGAAGTAGGTAAAAAAATTATTGTTACAACGATTCAAAAATTCCCTTATGTAGTAGACGGAATTGATGGCTTATCACAGTACAAGTTCGCAATTATTATTGACGAAGCCCACTCTTCACAAGGCGGAAATACAGCAGCTAAAATGAACGCAATTCTATCAAAAGACGAAACGGATGAGGAAGAATTAACAGCAGAAGATAAGATTAACCAATTTATTGAAAGTCGGAAAATGCCACCGAACGTAAGTTATTTTGCTTTTACAGCTACCCCAAAGAATAAAACATTAGAATTGTTCGGTGAAAAACAATCTGACGGGACGTTTAAACCATTCCATGTGTACTCGATGCGTCAGGCAATTGAAGAAGGTTTTATTTTAGATGTGCTCCAAAATTACACAACGTACAACTCTTACTATAAGTTATACAAAAAAATTGAAGATGACCCGCAGTTTGACAGCAGAAGAGCGAAATCAAAAATGCGGCAATTTGTTGAGACTCATGAGTTAGCGATTGAGAAAAAAGCAGAAATTATGATTGATCATTTCCTAGAATATGTTTATCGTAAACGCAAAATCAATGGAAAAGCCAAAGCAATGGTTGTCACACGGTCGGTTTTAAGTGCTATTCGTTATAAAGAAGCGTTTGACCGTATTTTAAAAGAACGTAATGCTGGTATTGAAGCGATTGTTGCTTTTGAAGGCAGTCGTGAAATTGATGGAAAACAATATAGTGAAGAAATAATGAATGGTTTTCCAAGTGAAGACATTCCAAAAATGTTTAAACTGGATAAATATCGTTTCTTAATCGTGGCTGAGAAATTTCAAACAGGGTTTGATGAGCCGCTACTTCATACTATGTATGTAGATAAAGTATTGAGTGATGTAAAGGCTGTACAAACATTATCGCGTTTGAATCGCGCGTATAAACCGTATAAAAAGGATACATTTGTTTTAGATTTCGTTAATACGGCTGAAGACATTAAAGAGGCGTTTGAACCTTATTATAAAACGACAATATTAAGTGAAGAAACAGACCCGAATCGTTTAAATGACTTGCAAGACGAACTAGATCATTATCAAGTATACACAGAAGAAGAAGTAACGGAGTTCTTACATTTATATGTAGATGGAGCAGAGCGAGAAGTTCTTGATCCCAAGCTCGAAGCAATGGTTGAGCGTTTTAAGCAATTACCGATTGATGACCAAGTAAAATTTAAGAAACAAGCGCGGGCATTTGTAAGAACATATAACTTCCTGTCACAATTGTTGCCATTCAATAATAAAGAATGGACATCACGAGCGGTGACACTTCAATTTTTAGTTGCTAAATTACCGAAGTTAACGCAAGACGATTTGGGTGAGGGTGTATTAAATGCAGTGGACCTTGACAGTTACCGTCTCGAGCAAAATGAGAAGAAGCATATTCAATTAGAAGGTGATGTTGTATTAGATCCATCTTCGGCTAACGTTGGCGGTGCTATTACAGACCCGAAAATGGAATACCTAAGTGAAATTGTACGTGATTTTAACGAAAAGTTCGGTAAAAACATTACGGAAAATGATTCAGTACGTAAATTTATGCTTGAAGAGCTACCACGACAAGTAGTAGCACATGAGGAATACCAAAATACCAAAAAATACTCAGATCGCCAAAACGCCAAAATTACATTCCGACGTATCTTGGAAAAAGTCTTTCAAGATTACATGTTTGATCAATTCGAAATGTATCAGAAGTTTATGGAAGATGAAGAGTTTGCGGAATGGTACACAAATAAGATGTTTGAGGCGGATTATCGTTTTGGTGACAACATTCATAATTGAGCATTTTGCATATTTTTTGACCCAAGAGCCATAAGGATTTCAAAGACATAAAAAAGGACTTCACCCCTAAAATGTAGAATTTTTGAAGTGAC
>NZ_CP036528.1:0-69474 GCF_004331915.1 Ureibacillus thermophilus | reverse complement strand
TTCATTTCCGCTGGCTGGGTTGCAGAACTCGCATTCAAAGCCATAATGTAAAACGAATCGTTGAAATGTCTCTGTCAATTCTCTTTCTCCGTTTGGCAAAATCGTTTTCACTGCAGGAGTAAGATTATCAAATCGAATAACCCGTGGAACTCCTCCTATATAGTGAAAGATTCGTTTTAATCCTTCCAAGAAACATTCTTGATTTTGAGCTGGCATGACTTGCACATAGGCCGCATTACTGTAAGGGAATGAAACGACCAGGTAAGGAAAATCGACGTATTTCCCCTGATAGAGAAAAGGAGCTTCTCCAAAATCAACTTGAGCCGTTGCAGGTTTCGATTCTAAAGGTAACGCAGCTGATTCACTTTGTTCGAGCAGTTCTTGTTTTCTTTTTGATACATAGAGCCGAACAGAACGATCTGAACCTGTAAATCCATATTCTTCTTTTAAGATTTCATACATTCGTTTCGCAGTTCTTCGATATTTTTTTTTCTTTGTCAAGTCCTCTTTAATCCATTGATCCAATATCGGTTTCACTGGATCCATCACTTTCGCTTTTCTCGTTTGTTTAACTTTTGAGGGATTGAAGTCTTCCATTTCCGCATACTTCTTCACTGTTCTTGGATCACGATTCATTCTTTTGGCAATATCGGAATAGGAACATCCTTTTTGGTTTGCTTCATATCTGATATAATGAATTTCAGCCACTGCTAACATCTCCTTGAATACCTCCCGTTGAACTGTTTTGTCCAACTAGGAGGGTAGTGTATTTGGGGAATGTTGGCAAGTGGTTTTTTGTTTTATAGGACCTGCATAAATTAATTGCCAAACGTTACATTTTTAGTTTGCCATAAACAACTAGGATTAAAAAAGAAAAAAAATCTTTTGAATTTATGTTTATTTTAGCACAAAATCATTTCTTTCATTTTAATGATGGTCTATCTGTTAAAGAACTGTCCAATGAAATGAATATATCTGAAGTAACTGTTAGAAAAATTGCAAAAGATTTACTGGAAAAACAATTAATTAAACAAGTTGGAAAAAGGCCTGCATATTATATCATTGATCCTATTTATTTTGAAGAAACCTGAATAGGTTGCTTTAATGTCTGTTACCCTTTAGTGATTAACCTGTAATTATAAGGCGAATTTTAGAAAAAATGTATGAAGATTTTTATAAGTAGAGGGAGATTCTGGGCACCCCTCTCCTTTTTTATGATAAAAAGTATCAGTGCATGTGAACTGTTTAACGTTTTTGATTAAGTATTAATAAAGCTTAAAAGCAGAGGGTTGCATTTTTCTATCCAATTGTTTATTGCACTAAAAAAAGTGCTAGACTCTGTACAAATTCGTTGCACTAGTCTGCACTTTTATTATGTAATAAACACCTGTAGAACCATTTGTGATGGAGCAATTAAAACGATATAAAATATGGTGCAAAGAAATATTACTCAAACATGGTAAAAAGATAAAAGATCATTCAATCGTTTTTATTTCTAATGATGCAGAAATGATCTATCATAGCTACATTAACGATGCAATTAAAAGAGTCATCAAAAAAACAGGGATTAAAGAAATTACTCATGCAACAATTCTTATAAACCGAAACGAAAACGTATCAGCAATTGCTAAACGTTTAGGGAACACTAAAAAACTCTCCTCCACATAAATTGCAGGGGAGAGTTTTTGTTTTTTATTTATCGATGAATAGCCCGATAAACGAATAGAACAAAATGTGCGCGATTGATGTTTTGTTCCGGTTTAAATGTTCCGTCTGAATAACCGGTTGTGATATTGTGATGAGCCAACGCTTCAATATAAGAAACGGCCCAGTGGGTTTGTGGAACATCTTTAAATAAAACAGCTCGACTATTTGGACTTGATAAACTATAGGCTTTCACTAAAATTTTTGCCATTTGCGCACGCGTCAATTTTCCGTTCGGATCAAAAGTGCCATTTCCTTTTCCGCTCACTAACCCAGCGTTAGCTGCTGCTGCAATTTCTTTATAATACGTATGGCCCTTTGGTACGTCTTTAAAGCCTGGGTCTTCCACATTGGATGTATCCAATTTGAGGACTCTCGTTAAAATCACCGCGGCATGCTGGCGGCTGATATTTTCATTCGGTCTAAAAGTTCCATCTTGATAACCTGTGATAATGTTATTTTTGGCACTGTATGTAATCTCATTATAGTATGGATGGGTGGAAGGAATATCTTTAAAGATCGATTTTTCTTTTACTAGTACAGGAATAGAAACCGTAGTTGAACCAAGTGTTGCCACGATTTTCCCTTCTCCTGGAGTCGTTGCTGTAAACTGTCCTGTTGAAGTGATGGTACCAATTTTCCCTTCTACAGACCATTTCACTTGATTCGCATTATAAATTAAATTTTTTCCTGCCGCATCTTTAGCGTCAATTGTATAACTTTGCGTCTCGCCTACCGTCAATTCCTTTGCCCCTTGAATCGTCATGGTGCTTGGGCTATCCACGACTGTCACAGGGAAGGATTGAACGACTTGTCCGTTATACATAATGTAAATCTGATCTTGTCCAGCAGCTGTTGTTGTAAAGGTTGTGCCCGAAATTTCTAAAGTATTGTTTTGAGATGATAGACTAATAGAATTCGAAGCAAGCGGAAGGGTGTTGTAATATTCATCCAATACGTATTGAACATTGACTGTTGAACTTGCCCCGACCATCATCGTTCCTGTATTTGAAAGCGTATATTTAATTGTTTTTGGTTCACCCAATGGCGCCGTGCTAATCGCTTCTAAAATCGCATGCACCCTGCGCGGTGAACCGTCTGAAGGTTTGTTGGCAAGCACTACTTCATTTCCTCCATATTTTCGAATCGCCATCGTTGTAGAGCCGCCGCCATCTAAGTTAATGGCCGTATCCACCCCTAAAGAAATCAAATAATCTGCCAATTCCTTTATATTCATTCCTTTACTGTGGGACTGTCTTCCATCCACTGTAATGAAATGAATTGTTTTCTTATCTCTGCTCATTGCCACAACCGTTCTTGGCGCTATTTCTTTTGCGCGGCTTGAAGCAGTGCTCATCATAATGTATGGCTTGCCGTCGCGGACTAAAAATGGTCCTGATGCCAAAATAAATTGCGCATCTTTCCATTTTGCATCAATATCAAAATTCACGCTCACCTGTTGGCCGATTTGCAAATTGGAGAAGTTTTTGCTGTATTCTGATCCGCCTTGAACAGAGAGGATAAAGCCGTTTTTAGGAATCGCATGTTTCGATTCTCCATAAGGTTTAATTTCTTTCACAACTCCCGTAATCGTATCGCCAAAATAAATATCTCCAATCGGCTGATCGCCTTCCACGATAATGTCATATCCAAATTCATTATTATCCGTATAGCCAAGATAATAGTTTGGCGTATACACGATTGTTTCTTTGTTATTGCGGACGCGGTCCATGCCGGAGAGTTTATAGGAACTTCCATTGGTTGTCATCGTAATTTGAAAATCGAAATAATCAATAATCCCTTGTCCATATTTATCAATTCCAAAGGCAGTCGGAACATTCATGTATTGGTCCGCACCTTCTGATACTACACCGCCGTTAATAATGCGGTTATTTTTGGCAATTAAAAATGAAGGAACCCCAGTGCTCATATTGAAGAATGCAGCGTTAATTGCACCAACAACCCGATTGCCTTCTCTAGAGTCTCGATTGGCAATCGCCATGACTGTATCCCTTGAATTATAAGTATTCGGCAATCCTACATCCACTTTCGTAAATGCGTCATTCAAGTTAATGGATAGATGATTAATCACATTCGTACTGGAATTTTTATATGTATATTGACTATACACCACTCCAGATGAAACCGGATACTGCTCATTGACAGTTTGGTTCGCTTGTACTGGTGCTACAGTCCCAATGAATAACACGAGTGCAAATAATACGGAAATAATTTTTTTCATTTGATTCGGCTCAAAGAAGAGCACTCACCTTCCTTCCTTTCATCTTTTTCTATCTATTCATATTAAACTATAAATTTGGAAGATAAAATAAGAGAAGCCAAAAATACTACTTTTCTCACTGCAAATTTCATAATATTTCTATTCCATTTATATCAATTAACCCCTTAATATTCTAGTAATATTTTGATAGTATTGGGAATAGATGAAGGAGGGAAATTATGAAAAGATTGATGGTATTGGCAATGAGTGCATTGCTCATCTTTTCGCTGTTTTCTTCTGGCAGTGCTAAAGCAGCCGATGATATAAGCGGAAACTTTCACGAGCGAGGACTCCGATATTTAATTATGAAGGGCGCATTAACGCCGGATGCAAATGGAAAATACAATCCAAATGCCACCGTAACGCGCGGGCAATTTGCAACATTTATTTCAAAAGCAATCGGCCTGCCAAATACGGATGAAACGTACCAGTTTACAGATGTACCTGCTGACAGCAAGAATTATCAAGATATTCAAAATGCTGCAGCTGCTGGAATTATCACTGGGTATGAAGACGGCACCTTCAAACCTAATGACCCAATCATCCGCCAACACATGGCTGTCATGATTGAGCGCGCAATGAAATATCTGAATATTTCTACTAGCACGGCAAAGGATTTAACATTTAAAGACAAACATTTAATTAACAAAGACTATTATTCTGCCGTTGCAACAGGAGTAGAAAAAGGCATTATTCAAGGGTCTACCGAAAAAGATGGCGTGTATTTTCATCCATTAAAAAACACAACAGTTGCCCAAGCAGCCACATTTATTATTCGGATGATGGAAGCTGCTGGAGATCAGGAAGCGATAAATTTTGATGTTTCCCAATATGAATTGAAGGAAATTCAAAATGGAAAACTCGTTTCAACGAATATCAAGTCTTCTGATTTTAATGCCATCGTGAAAAATGTAACAAATGATTCCCAGGTAGTGACGAAAAACGGAAACATTGTGTACATGAAGCCAGGCGCTGGATTTGTCGTGGCAAAATCCTACACCGTATTAAACTCTCAAACAGTCGGGGATCAAATTAGTATAGCGACAGGATCTGAAATGCAGTATCTTGGAGCAGAAGAAAAACGAGTAAAAGTGGATTTGGCTGGACAAGTAGGATATGTAGATGCCAGCACAGTTTCGTTAATGCCGTTTTCTTTGGCAAAAGGCCGCAATTATTATGTAAATGAAGGCGGAGAAATTAAACACGTGCTAGTGGATCCGCAAACAGGCAATGCGAAAGCAAGTTACATATTTGGCAAAGCACCAAGCCAAATGAGAGCTGGAATCAAATATTACAGCTGGGATGGCATTAACTTCTATAATGGTGCAGAAAAGTTTATATATTACAACTATTACCAATTCTTGCTTGTTCATACAAAAACGCAGTACACTGCTGAAGAATTAGATCGATACATTCAATTCGCAGTGAAAGAGAGAGAAAAACAAGGCGGACGTTACGCAAATGCTTCGTCAAAAAGCAAATTGCTTGGTTTAGGAGAAAAATTGAAAGCGATTGAAGAAGAGTATGGCGTCAATGCCATGATGCTACTCGCTCTTGCGATGCATGAAAGCGACATGGGCATGAGCGACTATGCGCAAAAATATAACAACTTATTTGGATTATATGTATACGACACCAACCCATTGAAAGTGCAGTTTGAATCTCCAGAAGCAAGCATCCGTGAATTAATGGAAAACTTCTGGTGGAAAAATTATATTCCTGCCAACGCTTCCTTTGCCCATGGTGCAGTTTTTGGAACAAAACGCATTGGCTTTAATGTAAAATATGCATCAGACCCTTATTGGGGAGCCAAAGCAGCCGGCCACTATTACCGGGCAGATAAATACTTAGGATTTAAAGATGCAAATAAAGGATATGTGGTTGGTTTAACAACAACACCTGGATTAAATATACGCAGTGTGGCAACTACAGCAAACAACTCGCCAATTTATACTTATAATCGTGTTAACATTCCAATCTTGATTACTAGCACAAATCTTGCTTCTAGTGGATGGTACGAAATCATTCCAGACAGCCGCGAACATAAAGTGGCCTACGTAAGTGCACAATACGTGCAAATTTTAAATACAGTGAAATAATGAAGTGCGGAATCGGCGAAAAAGTCGGTTCCGCTTTTTTAAATAGGAAGGATATTAGGGATTTACGCAAAAGGAGAGAAATTATTTGTGGCGTATCCGCACGAATTGGAGTAGTATTCGCACGTAATGAGGAGGTAAACGCACGAAATATGGAAGTAAACGCACGAATTGGAGTGGTATCCGCACGGTAAACGCACGTAATGAGGAGGTAAACGCACGAATTGGAGCTGTATCCGCACGAATTGGAGCTGTATCCGCACGAATTGGAGCTGTATCCGCACCAATTGAGGAGGCAAACGCACGAATCGGGGCAGTATCCGCACCAAATGAGGAGGCAAACGCACGAAACAATGCAGTATCCGCACGAAATGAGGAGGTAAACGCACGAAATATGGAAGTAAACGCACGAAATGGAGCAGTATCCGCACGAATTGGAGCTGTATCCGCACCAAATGAGGAGGTAAACGCACGAATTGGAGTGGTATCCGCACCAAATGAGGAGGCAAACGCACGAAACAATGCAGTATCCGCACGAATTGAGGAGGCAAACGCACAAATCGTGGCGGTATCCGCACCAAATGAGGAGGCAAACGCACGAATTGGAGCAGTATCCGCACCAAATGAGGAGGTAAACGCACGAAATATGGAAGTAAACGCACGAATTGGAGCTGTATCCGCACGAATGGAGGAGGCAAACGCACGAATTGGAGCAGTATCCGCACGAAATGAGGGAGCAAACGCACGAAACCAAGCAGTATCCGCACGAATGGAAGAAGCATACGCACGAAACGTGGTAGAATTTGCACAACTCGAGGAAACAAACCCATTAAAAGAAGCAGGAACCACACTCATTAAAAATCAATCCACACTAAATAAATAACCATCCTCCCCAAATGAAATTATTAAACAATTTTAAAATAATAACTGACCAAGCCGATAATATTAAGTGAAAACTTAAATTTGGAAAGGGCGGATGCTTCTTGAAAAAATTAATTATTCCAGTATTGTTCACAATTCTCTTCTGCATATTGCCAACCATTGCAAATGCCGATGAGTCACAACCAAAAATTGGAGTTATGTTTTCTGAACCCAATGAAAAGTACGCCAAAATCACAAGTCCTGGTGGCAAATACAAACCACCATATATGAAAGAAGAAACCGTATCTCCCAAAGTGAGCTATAGTTCCATTTATGATAAAGAACTGAAATATTATCATTTTCTAAAACAACAAGGCTATAATGTCGATAAAGTTTCTCATGATGTCCTAAACAGCTTGGATGCTCTTCATCAATATGATGCCATTGTATTTCCATATACTGTATTAATGAACCATACACAACGAGAAAACTTAAAACGATACATATATGGCGGTGGTGGTGCACTGTTTGTTTATGCGACAGGACGAAATGAATTAGACTACATGCCAAAAAACGGCCAGATGGATTTATCACCATTAATTTTCCACACACTTACATATATTTGGGAGTGGGATAATTTAACAGAGGTTTTCCAATCCCGATTCATCACAGACAATCATTTAACAAATACAGTGATTACGAATAATTCCGTAACTCATCCAATTTTGCAAGAAGCTTACAAAGCACTCGGCAGAAATTACATTCGCATTTCTGAAAATCGCAGCGATGGATATTGGTATGAAATTATGGAACCTTGGAATAGCAGCATTCAGCCTCTGCTTGTCATTTCCGACTATTCCTATGCAAGCCAGCCGCAATATGTAAACAAAGGAAAAACCGGAGCGCTCTTTGCATTGGAATATGGCCAAGGACGCGTTGTGGTTGTTCCATTTAAAATGTTTGATTATTTACAAGTGCAAGCCGAGGACGCATGGGAAGACAATACTAAAGGATTCGCTTGGGATAGAACGAGTGGACATGAAGATGTAGCGGCATTGACAAAGGCATCGGTTAATTGGATCAGTCAACCAGCTTCATCTAATTCTTTCAAACGCCATTATGATGTGAAATTAACGGTATCCAATGTCACTGCATATGTCACACCACAAAAGAAATTTGCAGTAAGAGGCACTGTCACTACTTCCAACGAAGGCAATGTGCCGGTAAGAGGCTTTATGAAAGTGCAGGTACTAGATCAACATAATAACTCTTTAGGCGATTATCAACGGGTACTGCCAGGGCTTGCTCCTAAAGGGGCGGAGAATTCCTCTTTTGATGAAAAATTCGAAATCTTACTTCCTGGCAATTTAGCAAATGGAAATTATACCCTTTACATTACTTTTGAAGACACGCGACACGATCGAAAAGGTTTTATTACACGTGCTGAAAGATTGAATATCGCGAAAAATGGAAACAACGGAACGATCACAGCATTTAAAATGTTCTCTGATGTTGGTTCATCCAATAGTCACTACAAAAATATTAGCGATGCTGCAAAAATCGGTATAGTTACAGGTTATAGCAACGGCAAATTTATGCCAAATGCCAATGTTTCCAGATTGCACGCCATGACGATGTTGCTTCGAGCTTTGAATATTCAACCATCTTCATCTGCCACAATGCCTGCAAGCGATATGAAAAAAGGCGAATATGGTTATGATGTCATGGCTACTGCTTATCAACGAGGATTCATTTCCCTTGAAAATGGTAAGGCAAATCCAAATGAACCAATGCGCCGCGGTACAATGGCTCAAGCGTTAGTAAAAGGCTTTAATTTACAAGGAAAAAGCGCTCTTCCATTTACAGATATAACGCCTTCCTACGAACAGTATAAAAATATTGAAGTATTGTACCATCACGGTATTACAACGGGGGTAAATGCTACAACATATGCACCAAACGACCCTGTATCTAGACAACAATTTGCAACGTTCATTATGCGTTCATTGAATGTCTCTTCTAGATAATAAAAAAACCTGGCATCTGCCAGGTTTTTTTGCATAAGCATACCCAAAAAGTTCACATTTGTGTGATGTTTTTCATTTGATGTAGATGCTTTCCTACTTATAATGCGGATACTGCTTGGTTTCGTGCGTTTGCTTCCTCATTTCGTGCGGATACTGCTTGGTTTCGTGCGTTTACCTCCTCATTTGGTGCGGATACAGCTCCAATTTGTGCGTTTACCTCCTCAATTGGTGCGGATACAGCTCGGTTTCGTGCGTTTGCTTCCTCATTTCGTGCGGATACTGCAGATTAATGGGTACACTCGCGAAGAGAATCCAAGATAAACCATTACTGAAATTGATTCGTAAGTATTTACAATCGGGCGTCATGATTAATGGTGTGGTGTCAAGCACATTAGAAGGAACTCCACAAGGAGGACCATTAAGTCCGCTACTATCTAACATTGTACTAGATGAACTAGATAAAGAATTGGAAAGAAGAGGACACAAATTCGTTCGATATGCGGATGACTGTAACATTTACGTGAAAAGTAAACGAGCAGGACTTCGCACAATGGCAAGTATTCAGCGATTTATTGAAGGAAAACTACGACTGAAAGTAAATGAAAAGAAATCAGCGGTCGACCGTCCATGGAAACGTAAGTTTCTAGGATTTAGCTTTACCTATCATAAAGAGCCAAAGGTTCGTATCGCAAAAGAAAGCCTTAAACGAATAAAGAATAAAGTTCGTGAAATCACATCACGCAAGATGCCCTACCCGATGGAATACCGCATTCAGAAACTGAATCAATATCTAATGGGATGGTGTGGATATTTTGCGTTAGCAGACACCAAATCTATATTCCTTGAATTAGACAAATGGATTCGTAGAAGACTTCGAATGTGCCTATGGAAGAACTGGAAGAAACCGAAAACAAAGATACGCAACCTTATTCAACTTGGCGTACCACAATGGCAAGCGTATGAATGGGGAAATACTCGGAAGGGTTATTGGCGTATTTCAAATAGTCCAATATTACACAGAACCCTTGGTAACTCCTATTGGAGAAACCAAGGGCTGAAAAGTCTTGAAGCTCGTTATGAAAACTTGCGTCAATGATCTTAATTGAACCGCCGTATACGGAACCGTACGTACGGTGGTGTGAGAGGACGGGAGTTAATCGCTCCCTCCTACTCGATTATAGAAGCTTGAGAAAAGACTGTTAGGCAAATATCGCGATATATACGTGGGAAAGTTGGTGTGAGGTGGGAACGGGTTACATTGCTGAATACAATCCCAAAGTAGGTAAGTTGTATATGTTATTGAATTAAGAAATAGGTAGAAGTATGAAGCAATCCGATTTGGTTAAAGATAAAATAGAGGAGGTGCAAAGATGCAACAAGAAGTACTTTGTGAAGTAAACAACTGCAAGTATTGGGTGGAAGGCAACAAATGTTCAGCAGAAAAAATTTATGTCGTAAGCCAAAAAGGAAAGGAAGCTTCCACAACAGAAGAAACAGACTGCAAAACATTTACACCTGAGAATTAATGCTGGATTGAGCCGTCTAGAAAGTTAAGCTTTCTGGCGGCTCATTTTTTTGTGGGTAATTATAGTATTGATAATTACTATCATTTTCATTCAAAGTTCAATACTATTATTATCTTCCATGAGTGCTAAGTTTTGGCATTTTCATAATGGAATGGGATTTCTCCAATTTATCTTCAATATAATCTAAAGAGTAGCAGCCATATGGATCGGCTAATTCGCCAATTGCGCGGGAAAGGTTATCAATAACAACCCTAAATTCTTTGTGTTCCGTTTCTTCTTCCATTGAATGAATTTCATACATAATTTCATGGGCAAGCCGTTGAATACGCGCTAAGCGCATTTCTTTTGATTGCACATCTCTCCTCCTTTAATTAGCATACACAAATCATTATATGGTGGGCACATAGGAGAGATGAGAATGAATCTGCTTATTTGAAAAAGGTTGATTATTGGTGGGGAATTTCCAGTCTCGATAATCGCCACATTCGAGGAAATAATCGCCAAAATGAATTAGATAATCGCCGGAAAGAAGAAAATAATCGCCAAAGGAGGAGGAAGGTTGCTCGCTCACTCCTGATAATAGCCAAATATAAAATTCTTTAAGGAATTTAATACAATTTGCTAGACAATTTATTTATTTTCCTTAATAATTCAAGAAAAGTAAATAAATTGTAAGAATTTTCGGACGGGGGAGATGGAATTTGGGAAAATGGCGCTTATTTTAGGCGTCATCGCGGGAATATTCAGCATTGGCTTGTGGTTTGTCTTTGTATTTTATACTGCTTCGTTAACGGATAGCGGCCCGGCCATTACGACTTTTATGATGTTATGTTTACCGGCCTTGTTGGCAATCTTTTCATCTTGGCTGCAGAAAGCGTATTTGATGTTCATTGCATTTATCTGGTCACTGCCTTTTAGTTTGTATATGTTGTGGACACCTGGAATCTTTCATTGGTTCTTTGCTCCATGTGCAGCTTATTTTATTTGTTTTCTTCTTTTATTTATGACTAAAAGGAATACAGAAAAAAATTCAATTCTCTAAAAATATTTATAGGAGGTCATTTCCATGTCTTTCATTACGCCAAAATGTATGAAATGCAATAAGGTCATTGAAGAGAATGAAGAAGTATTGGTTCAACTTCGGTATCCAAAACAAAAAGGATTTACGGAGATTAAAGCATTCTTGAATCTGGAAGGAAAATTTATTTGCCATGAATGTTCAAAGAAATTGCTAGTGTAAGCAGCTGCCAAAAAATCATATATTTTGATATTCCTCAATTCATTCATTATACTAATATTGTAATTTGCTGAATAGGAGGTCGTGATAATGGCAAAGGTTGCTTTTTTGCTAGCTAATAACTTCGAGGATTCTGAAATGAAAAATCCATATGAAGCTGTAAAAGAAGCAGGTCATGAAGTAGTGATTGTTGGATTAGAAAAAGGTGCTGAATGCAAAGGGAAAAAAGGCACTGTTACATATACTGCAGAAATTGGCGCAAGTGAGGCAAAAGCAGACGATTTTGATGCAGTTGTCATTCCTGGTGGAAGTTCTCCGGAAGCATTACGCGTCAATGACGATGTAGTCCGTTTTGTAAAAGAAGTGAATGAACAAGGTAAATTGATTGCTGGAATTTGCCACGGTCCGCAAGTAATGATCAGCGCGGACATTTTAAAAGGAAAAGCGGCAACTTGCTACATCGGCATTCGGGATGATGTGAAACTTGCTGGAGCAGATTACCGTGACGAAGAAGTCGTTGTGAGTGAAAACATCATCACTTCCCGTACTCCAAAAGATGAACCTGCTTTTATCCGCGAAATTTTAGCAAAATTAAATTAAAATAATCAAATGGCAGAGGCTGGGATATAAACAAAAAATGAAAGGGCAGTTGAAAGAGTTTTGATAAAAAATTGAACTAACGAAAAATTGATGAAGTGACGGGGTGAGTTCCTGTCTCGCACGCTTAGTCGCAAAGCGGAGCAAGCTCAAGGAAGTAAATTCAAAGCTTTCCTGCGAAGAGCCCTCTCGAGACCACGAGGAGCGAAGCAATGACTCAGAGGAGAGTCTAGCCGGGCCCGCGGAAAGCGTCCCCGGAACGGAAATCAATTTTAATAACATATCTAAAAAAACATCATTTTCTCTTTGGAGAAAAGGATGTTTTTTTTAGATTTGTCCCAACCTCTGTTTTTTTATTCCTAATAAATAGAAGTCTCATTTACTGTTCCTCATTGTTTGAAAACTTGTACGTCTAATTAAGGATGTATCCGTAGCGGCTCAACAAATTGCTGAAGGAAATTGAACGACTGGTTTGTTACATATTAATAGCAATGGTGAAGTTGGAGAGTTGGCAAAATCCTTTAATGCGATGGTTGCCTCTCTAAAATTAATGCATCATCCAATACTTTGGCGAAATTGGCAACAGAATTGCAGGAGCTAGTACACAAGTTTAAAGTGGATTAATTGACGAGAAAGCAAATACATCAATTGAAAAAATTGCGGAAAGCATTGAATTAAGGCTTTTCACATTTTTTCTTAGTAGTAAAGTTGAAGAATAACCAATTGTAATCCTTTAATTAAGATGGTGATAAATCATGATAAGAAAGATGAAAAAAGAGGACGCCGAAATTTTTTATAAAATGGCTGAACAATTTTATGCTTCTGATGCAGTACTACATCCAATCCCAAAAAAACATCACTTTGATACGTTTAATGAAATGATGCGTTCCAATGTATATCTTGAAGGCTATATATTTGAGTATAATAACAAGCCGGTTGGATATGCCATTACATCAAAAATGTTTTCCCAAGAAGCGGGAGGAATTATGTTATGGATTGACGAAATCTATATAATGGAGGAGTATCGTTCAATAGGATTGGGAACTGAGTTTTTCAATTATCTCAAAACAACACTTGATGCTTCAATTGTAAGATTGAGGCTGGAAGTGGAAAAGGACAATGAAAGGGCAAAAAAACTATATAAAAAGATGGGATTTAGTCCATTAGAATATGATCAGATGATTTTAGATTTAAAGGATATGAATTGATAGCAGAGCTTGGCATCTTGTTTTTGGGATAAGCTTAAATCCTTAATAGGCATTTGCATGATCATAGGATCCAAGTTTTTCTATATAGGCTAGTTAAATTAAACATCTTTGAACATCTCCTTTGTTATTTACCAGGAGATGTTCTTTTTATATAGGGGGAGGAATTCCAGTCAAAATGCGGGTTGCAACTGTCAGTTGACACATTTCCAAGCGTGCTTTATAGAAGGTAACTGCATTTTTAAGTAGGATGAGATTGAAAAACAAAACAAACTTCAAAGAAAAAAGGATGATGAAAAATGATCTTAGCAGAAAAAATAATGGAAGAACGAAAGAGGAATGGCTGGAGCCAGGAAGAGCTGGCAGAAAAGCTTGGAGTGTCAAGACAGTCCGTTTCAAAATGGGAAAGTGCCCAGTCGGTTCCGGATCTTAACCGCATTATTAAAATGGCAGAATTATTTGGGGTAACAACAGATTATTTATTGAAAGATGAAATGGAAAAAAGGGAAACGACGGAAACTTTAATGGAAGTGGCAGAACTGCCTGTAAAAATTCACAAAGTCAGCATGGAAGAAGCGACGGAATTTATAAAGTTGCAGGAAAAGCATGCGCCGTTGATTGCCTTTGGAGTATCCCTTTGCATTTTATCTCCCGTGATTTTGCTTCTTCTTGCAGGATTGGCAGACAGTAAAATGATGAATATTTCCAATCAAATTGTGGGCGGAATCGGAATTTCTGTATTGTTAATCATGATTGCTGTTGGCGTATATATATTTATTAAATGTTCAAATGAAGGAGAGAAGTTTGAATATCTAGACAAGGAAGCCATTGAAACGGAATATGGCGTAAGCGGCATGGTAAGAGAAAAAAAGAATGCCTATAACGGGAAGTTTAATTTATTTGTTTTAATAGGGGTTATTCTTTGTATATTAAGCCCTTTGCCATTAATTATTAGCGGGTTCCTTACAGATGCTGCCTATATAATTACTTCCATGGTTGCGCTATTGTTAGTGATTGTTGCTGCAGCTGTAAACATGTTTATAAGGGTTGGAATGATCCGCGAAAGTTATGAGAAACTTCTTCAGGAAGGGGAATATACAGTAGAAAAGAAAAAATCATCCATCATAATTGGAAGAGTCAGCGGAGCTTATTGGTGCGTAGTGGTTGCGGTGTATCTTGCTTGGTCTTTCATTGGCATGAATTGGGATAAGACGTGGATTGTATGGCCGATTGCAGGTGTTCTATATGGGGCTTTTATTTCCATTGTAAAATTGGTGATAAAAGCGGAAGAATGAAAATTCTAGCTCGGGTATCTCATGATGACCGAGCTTTTTTATGTTGCAATCTGCATAAGCAGAACTTAAATAGGTTATAGGAAAAGGAGATTACAAACAATTTATTATATTTGACTATAACATTTTGTCTTTATATATATTGTTTAAATTTTCTGATTCTTTATTTTTGATACAAATTTTTCCTATATCCGCACAATTCCTTAACAAAATTGAAAAATTCTAATAGAATATACCTAAATCCCTAAAGAAAAGTGAAAGGTAAAAAGTTATAATATAATAAAGACTTTAGATTCATATAGTTAGAAGGCATATAATACTATTTCCTGAATGTTTGCCTCTCTAATTAGGTGCATGCAAGACGTTGTTTAGATAAAATAAAGGGATTGGTGCAAGATGGCTTTTGATTTAAATTATTACGAAAGTAAGATAGTTTGCAATATTTGTAAAAAACAGTATACAACTTATAAGGTGCGTCCTGGCCGATACAAAGTCTTATCACAAGATACTGATTTTATGCCGATTTACGATGGGCTAAATCCGCTTTTATATGAAGTTTCTGTTTGCCCTTATTGCGGCTATGCTTATCATAAATCATTAACGCGAACGTATGGGCCATTTTTAGAACTCATTAAAGAAAGCTACATTAAAAGAATTAAAAAAGTTAGAAATCTATGTAAAGAACGTACAATCGATGATGCAATTACAAGCTTCCAATTAGCGTATTTAGTAGCGAAATTTTCGATGGAAGAACCTATTGTTTTAGCCAATTTTGCTTTGAAAATTGCTTGGCTCTGCCGGTTGAAAAAAGACTTGAAGGCTGAAATGCGATACCTCCGATCAGCAAGAGAGTTGTTTTATAAATCTCAAACTAGCGATAAAGAAAGCGAAGAGAGAATGCAATATCTTGTCGCAGAAATTAGTCTTCGGTTAGGAGATATAGAAGAAGCAAAAAGAGGATTTTCACGGCTTATTACCGGTAAGGATGTTTCTAATAAATATCGCAACTATGCAAAGAAACGCTGGGAAGATTACAAGTACGATAATGAGAAAACCGTAAATGAAGAGAGCTAGGGGGGATTTAAAATGATCATACCGAAGAAAAAAATATTGACATATCGGAAGAGGAAATATTTTCTGAATTACATCATTTTTTGTTAAGAAAAAATAATCGTTTTTTAAATAATGATGAAGTGGTAGAAAAAACTGGTGTACCTCATGAGCTCATTTATAAATGGGTGAAATCAGGAAAATTAAAAAAATCATTATTTCCTAATCTTGGAGCCCCTTGTGAAAGATGCGGCAAAATTACAAACCATTCTAAACTATGCATTGAGTGCACAACCAATATCACAACCCTTCTAGCCAAAGAGGAAAAAGATAAACAATGGTTCCAGCAAATTCAAGGAAGCAGAAAACATACTTATCATCATTATAAATAAGGAAGTAATAGACACTTTTAACATCAGAGCCCTGGGATTTCTAATGTATTATAGCAAAAAGAAGGAACTTGGAAGCTAAACGTTCTCAAGTTCCTTCTTGATGTTTAT
The DNA here is from genome assembly GCF_004331915.1 of Ureibacillus thermophilus. Lineage (NCBI taxonomy): Bacteria > Bacillati > Bacillota > Bacilli > Caryophanales > Caryophanaceae > Ureibacillus > Ureibacillus thermophilus. The sequence goes on along the minus strand of NZ_CP036528.1, from coordinate 53,098 downwards.
TCTTCATATATCATTTTTCTTGTCATTCCACCATCTACAATTAGATTAATGCCTGTGACGAAATTATTTTCTTTTGCTGTTAAATAAAGACAGGCGCGGGCAATATCCTCTGGTCTTCCGACGCGTTTAGATAAATGCTGTTCATGATCAATATCCCGCAACTTCGAATAATCGCCAGTTTCAATCCATCCTGGAGAAATGGCATTGACCGTAATTCGATCTTCGCTGAAAGATGCAGCAAGGGCATGGGTTAAAGCGACGATTCCACCTTTGGATGCAGCATATGCTTCAGAATTTGGTTCAGACATAATGGCTCTTGTAGAGGCAATGTTGACAATGGAACCGCCTTCTTTGTTGTTGCGCATATATTTAGCTGCTTCCCTAGAGGCTAGGAAAACGCTCCGCAAATTTGTATTGATGATATTGTCCCATTCATCAATCGATAATTCAAAGGGGGACTTAAATGCCGATATACCGGCATTATTAATTAAAATATCGATTCTACCGAAAGTTAGATTAGCGATTTCCATTAAGCGGACAATCTCTTCTTCAAACCGTACATCCGTTTTTACAAAAAGTGCATTCCCCCCTTTAGATTGAATCAAATCAACGGTTTGTTTCCCCCTTTTTTCATCCACATCTGCTACAAGGACATTGGCTTCTTTTTCCGCATACAACAATGCAACTCCTTTTCCGATGCCATTTCCGGCGCCCGTCACAATTACAGTTTTATTTAAAAAATCCATCGTCATGTCACATCCTTAAATAAATATTCTATTTCTAAAGTAGCACAAAAAAGGAAACCCTGCTTATGTGAAAGAAAAAATTTGGATGTTTGATTGTTCTAAACTATTTTCATTAAAGAATGCCATTGAATATCCTTAAAGTTATACATGGAATTTTCAATATTTTTTCAGATTTTTTTGATACGCTTAAAGAAAAAGGACTGTACACAAGAAGGTGAAGATTGGATGAATATTTTATTTGCAGAAGATGATGAGAATTTAGGAAAAATGGTTTTTCATTTATTGCAAAAGGAATATGGTCGAGTGGATTGGGTAAAGGATGGTCAAAGTGCGTATGATTATGCCACGTTTACTGATTATGACGTCATTATTTTGGACTGGATGATGCCTGAGCTAAGCGGCCTTGAAGTATGTAAAAAGCTTAGAGAAAAGGGTTATAAAGGCGGCATCTTGTTTCTCACAGCGAAAGATTCTGTTGAAGATGTAGTAGAGGGATTGGATGCGGGAGCCGATGATTATTTAGTGAAGCCTTTCAAATTCGAGGAGCTTGTGGCGAGACTCAGAGCCCTTTCACGAAGAGTGGACAAGCCATTTGAAGAAGTTTTGTCAGCGGAGGATTTAGAGTTAAATTTAACAACTCATGTGGTGAAAAGAAATGGCCGAGAGATTGAACTTTCTAAGAAAGAATATGAATTGCTTGAATTGTTGCTTCGAAATAAACATCAAGTGTTGCCGAGAGACATAATCATTGAAAGAATTTGGGGATTTGATACCGATGTAACAGAAAATGCATTAGATGCCTTAGTGAAGCTTCTTCGGAAAAAAGTAGACGAGCCAGGAAAACCATCCCTCATCAAGAATGTGAGAGGCGTTGGCTACAAGTTGAGGGATAGCCATGGAAATTAATAAAGTGAAATTGAGGCTCACCTTGCTTTATACAGGATCCCTGCTGCTCATTTTAATACTTTTTATTTTAGTGCTGTATCTTTTTATTTCAAATGCGATCAACAAACAGGAAATTGAGGAACTGGAACAGTTTTATGAGAAGGAAAACCATGAATTTATCGAAGAACTATTCAAAAATCATTATGGCTACGGGGATATAAGACTCGTACCGGAGAGCAAGCGAATGTTCGATGAATATGAAGAAGAGGAACATGATGAATTTGACGACGATGAATATGAAGAGATTGAACCTGTAAAATATAGACCGGAAAGGGATATTTTCTACTATGTATTTGATGAAAATTCTCGATTAATTGAAGGTGAAGGAACCATCCGTGGTTTTGAAGAATACTTTGAAGAAACGGATTTCGACTCTCCCGCTTCAAAAATCATAAGAGAAATTGAATGGGAGAAAGTGCATATCCTTTATATTTATTATCCACTTCAAGTAGATGGCCAGAATATCGGAAGTGTCATGGTTGGAAAAAATATTACCGATGAAAAGCATCTTATTCAAAGAATTATTTGGATATTATTGTTTTTAACGGTTTTTTTCAGTTTGCTTTTTGCTTTAGCAGGGAACTTCTTTGCTGGTCAGGCTATGAAACCAATATTAAAAGCTTATGAGAAACAAAGAAAATTTGTTTCCGATGCGTCCCATGAACTAAGAACCCCCCTTAGCGTTTTTTATAGTTCCATTGATGTGTTGTCGAGTGAAGAAGAGGAAAACTTGAGTCCTTTTGGGAAACAAGTATTGGAAGATGTGAAACAGGAAGCAGAAATGATGCATAAACTTTTAGATGATTTATTATTTTTGGCAAGACATGACCAAGGCAACTTTAAATTAGAACTAGAAGAATTTGATCTCTCTTCAATGGTTCACTCATTGCTGAACAGATTTAAAAGAATTCTTCCATCTCAATTAACCCTAAAGGAAAATATTGAAAATGGAATTCAAATCAAAGCCGATAAAGTGAGAATTCAACAACTTCTTTATATTTTGCTGGACAATGCGGCACGCTATACAAAAGAAGGGTCTATCACATGCTCATTAGCTGCACAGGGAGAGAAAATTGTGTTAAGCGTGAAAGACACAGGAATCGGCATCTCTCCAAAGGATTTGGAACATATTTTTGAACGTTTTTATCGGGGAGATGAATCAAGAAAAAGAAACGGAACAGGTCTGGGACTAGCCATCGCCAAAACGATTGTGGAAGCCCATGGCGGAGAAATTGCAGTGAAAAGCGAAGTGGGAAAAGGAACAGAGTTTTTAATAAAATTGAATAAACATTAAAAGGTGAGCCGGGAAAGATTAAAACTTTTCCGGCTCACCTTTTTAAGAGGGGTTTAAAACGGTATATTCAGGAGGTTAATTAGCATTTTTACGATGAACTACTTTTACTTTGCTTTCGAAATATCTCATCATCAGCAACGTTGTAATTAAAACAATTCCTGCACTGTAGATAATAATTGCCCATATTTCTTCAGAATCTGTTCCGATGAAAATGCCATGGAGAATCATAAGTACCCAAGCAGGAATCACTAAGAAGTGAAGTTTCTTCCATAGTTTGAATCCGAGTTTTTTCAAAAAGAAATCGGAAGTTAACATGACGATTAGGAACAGATAGAAAGATATTGTTCCGATTCCGGAAAAGAATGGCTCATTTTTAGCCACAAACGGAATCATTATTTCCCATATTTGATATGGAACATATTGATCGAACAATAGCAAAATGGCATGAAAGATGACGTTCAATGTACCAATCCATCCACTGATTTTATGAATCTCCATTAGAAGTTGTTTTTGGTTTTGAAAAGAAGAAATCTTTTGCATTAAACCGGCCATAATGGAAATGGTTAGAAGAAAATAGGCAAGAAAGCCGGCTGTACGAATGAGATTCCAATTAGAAAATACATCGAGGATCATATATTATTCCCCCCGGTCTCTATATTTCCATTTGAATGAACAAGAAGATAACTAAATTTTTTGCTGATGTTGGCTAGCACCGAATCAATAGATGCATCCTTTGCCATAAAGCAAACTTTGGCTCCGACTTCCGCATCAGTGCAGTGTTCCATAATAACTGTTGCTTGTACAATATCAGTAACGACGGGCATTCCGTTTCTTCCATCTAATAGATGGTGTTTTTTTATATTTCCTTGCATCCAACTCCGATACACAATGTTGGATGTGGCAACCCCGCCATTTTGAATGTTGAAAAATCCAAGGGTTTTGCTTTCATCAAAGGGATTCTGAATTCCAATTTTCCACGTTTTCTCTCCATTTGACCAAATGGACATATCCCCGCCGCCATCTACGATTCCATATTTGCTAGAGGTGTTATTTTTCAGCCATTTGGCGATTGCTTCTACCGCATATCCTTTGGCAATCCCGCCCAAATCAATTTTTTGGTCGGTATTTTTGATGAATTGAAAATTTTCTTTAAAAATGAGGGGTTCTGATTCATTTTCATAATGCAAAAATGCTGCTTCATGATTGGCTGTTTGAAAAGGAAAAGATCGATTATATCCATGGTTTTCTAAAGGAATGAGCAGATAGGGAGAAAATCTCCCCTCTGTTTTTTTTCGATATTCTTCTGCTTTTTTTAACATATCGTAAAGAATAGGTGAAACGCAGATTGTTTGATTTTTTGGGGCTTCATTGATATACCATAGTTCATTATTTTTGCGAAATCTGGAAAATTCACGTTCTATATATTGAAGAAAGGAAATGACATGATTTTTCCATTCAAATCCATCTCGATTTTCAATGGTAATACGAAAATTCGTATTCATGATATTGAGTTTGATGGAATCCATTTCGCTGGCATTATGATCTTCTTGTTTTGTAGTAATCATATTCATCGGCACCTTGATATTGATTTTGACTTAGAGTAAAGTTGCTCCAGTCCAATTGAATAAGTTCTTTTTCCCGTTCGCTTATGGAATCATTAATTTCGATTGCCAGTGCAGCATCTTCTGGATTCGTTGAGGTTGTATTGACAGGTGTATCGTTGATTTGTCCAAGTACAAATGCAGAAAACGCTGCTCCTGTAATTCCAACAATCCATTTCGCTTTATTATTTGGTTTCATCGTTTTTCACACCCCACTCAATAAAATTGTTCTAAAATAAAGGTTTCGTTTGCTTCGTCCCAATCTACGCTATATCCAAAAGCATTGGCTATTACTGAAATAGGAAGATAAACCGTTTTTTCATAACTTAAAGCTTTTGCTGGCATTGGCGTTTTGACCATATTTTCATAAGCAGCGTTTGTTCCAGCACGAACAATTAATTCTTCTTGGCCATTGGAAAGTTCAAGAATTCGGCTTTGCTCGTAATATTTAGATTTGATGCCGAAAAGTTTTGCCATTTTTTCACCTGAAACGAGCAATTGGCCGTTTGAAGGGAAAACAAGAAGTTTTTCTGTTTTTCCGTTCAAATTAAAGGAAACTTTTTTTGCCTCTTCAACGGGAAGATTATTGCTTATTGATATATGAGTATCTCTTGTCCAAACATTCCAGTAGGATGGTTGAACGGTATTTTGTTGTAAGTTTTTATAGTTTCCTTCCTGTTCATATTCTCCTTTCCATTTATAATCGTCGTCATCGTCATCATGGTCGTGTTTATCAAATTTTTCGAAGTAGTTGTTTTTATCGCTCTTTTCGTATTTTGGATAATAATATCGATCCCCCTTATAATGGTCATCCGCACTGGCAATATTTACGACGGATTGAAAGGCAAAGAATAGAACAATAATGAAAATTCCATATTTCAATAATTTGTTTTTCATTTTCCTTTCCTCCTTTTGATTATCATTTTAGGAGCCGTTTCTGAAAATAAAATGAAAAGGAGAAGAAAATGATGAAATGTTCTATTAAGTTGATGAACGCAACTTTCTTGAAATCATGGATAGGGAATTTTTGGATGAGCAAGTGAAGAGATTGTTACCTACGGGGAAATATAGAAATAAGGAAGAATTTTCATAAAACGGCAGACGGTTTTAATGTATGACGTTTTCAAAATCGTCTGCTTTTTTTATAAGCAATCAAGAATCCTTGCAAGTTTCGATCCGATATTTCTTTATTGGAAAAATTGTCAATTTTCATTGAACAGAAAAAGACCAATTCTGCCACTCATCGGCTGGATTGGTCTTTTGCATTAATAATATGAAATTTTAGTATAATCATTTTAGAGTAAAGGCATGAATAAAGGAGTGCAGAATAAAGCCTGATGATTGGCGCGATTATTGGAGATATTGTTGGCTCACGTTTTGAGTTTAAGAATTATAGAAAAAAAGATTTTGATCTTTTCACTAAAGATTGCAAAGTGACAGATGATAGCATTATGACCCTTGCCGTTGCAAAATCCATTATGACCACTCCTGCAGTTTTTGTTCCTTTTGTCGGGGCTGTTATCGGCATGAAAGAGCGGCCGAAAAGCGCTAAAGATGAAGCTTTTTTAGCCTACATGGGGCCGTTGTTTGGTCTGCTTGCAATTTTTGCCTGCCATTTCTTTGTATATGTTCACTAAAGAACCCTTTTGGGCATTTGTTATTGTGTTGGGATCCATTATAAACCTATTTGACTTAATTCCAATTACACCCCTGGATGGAGGGCGAATTGCTGCCGGAATCAGCACTAAATTATGGGTGCTCGGTTTAGTTTTGCTTTTGGCATATGCTATTTGGGCAGGAAGTATTCTAGGTTTTTTTGTTTTAATTATGGGAATTATTCAATGGAGAGAAATTCGAAAAGAGCAAAAAAATATTGACAATGACCGAAAACGAGTAAAGGATTATCAAGAAATGCTCGCTTCCCTCCAACGGATTGCGGAAACATCTACTTATGACCATTTGCAATATTTCGCCCAATCCTTGGAGAAAGATTTGAAAGAGGAAGAAAAACTGCTCGAGACTTTGCACCTTTTGGATGAAATGGATGAAGCGGAATTAACGGAAGAAGAAAGAGAAGAAAAAAGAGAGCATAAGAAACAACAATTTCTTTCTGCCTTTGAGAAGGACGTTGGAAGAATACATAATTACGTTGAGGAAACCGCTGCTTATTATCAAACAGATGGAAAGGATAGAGTGAAGCTTTTCTTCATCTATCTTGGATTGGTGTTGGTTTTAGGGATCAGCAGTGATTTAAGCTACCCGTTGCTCCCGCCTAGTCGCAAAGCGGAGCAAGCTCAAGGAAGTAAATTCAAAGCTTTCCTGCGACGAGCCCTCTCGAGACCACGAGGAGCGAAGGAATGAATCAGAGGAGAGTCTAGCCGGGCCTGCGGAAAGCGTCCCTGGAACGGAAATCAATTTTAATAACATATCAAAAAAACATCATTTTCTCCTTGGAGAAAATGATGTTTTTTTAGATTTGTCCCAACCTCTTTGCGGCAGTTTTCGCCGCAGATAAATTGCGACGAGGAGGAGCGTTTTGTAACCACCGCAGGGAAAGTTTTTAAGAAAGGCTGTTCAGAAAGTGTTCGACTTTCTGGACAGCCCATTTTTCTATTAGTTTGATTTTTCTAATGCTAATTTTAGACCGAAACTAATGATTACTGCGCCTGTAATTCCTTCAATCATTTTTTTCGTCATTGGTCTTTTCATAAAATCGCTGATATAGTGAATCAAATAAATATAAATAAAAAGCCATATAGCCGAAATGATTGTAAAGGTAATCCCCATAATTAGAAAGGGTATAAAGGTATCATTGCCAGGTTTCACAAATTGAGGGAAAAAGGATAAGAAAATAACTGCTACTTTTGGATTCAGAAGATCGCTAAGGAAACCTTGTTTAAAACAGGATGTCTTTTCAGCAAGACTTTTTGTAGTTAACTCCATTTCCGGCGATTCGTCCTTTTTGATTAAGGCCCATAATATCTGAATGCCTAAGTAAATTAAATAAGCAGCCCCAGCGTATTTGATAATGGAAAATAAAAGAGCAGACTTCACAATTATTGCGGATAATCCTAAAACGGCAGCCATTGTATGTATCATAAGGGCGCATAAAATCCCTAAAGATGTCTTAATCCCTCCAATTCTTTCGCATAGCAGTGTATTTTTAGCAACAAGAGCAGTATCTGGTCCGGGCAAAATAATTAAAAGGAAACTCATAAGGGCAAACAATAAGTAATTCTCCACTTGACCACTACCTTTCTAAATTCTTTTTTAATTTAAATTTCTACATTGTATTATATAAGACTACTACATAAAACGAACAGAAAATTTTTTATTTTGAGAAAATTTAACGTTTGGTTGATATGAGTCTATATACCTAAAAAAATCTACATCCTATGAAAAATAAATTCATTATAGGTAATAAAAAGGAAAATTTCGTAATATATTAGTACTATATTCACTGTTGATAAAGTTGTAATAAAAAATAAAAATAAATTTAAATCTAGAAACTTACAAAAATATTTATAAATTTAGAAAAATATTCTAATTTACTATTAAATTAGTATTAAGAAAATGATATAATTTACCAAGGATTAATAATTAGAAAATTCGGAAATATTAGTTGTAATTTCTTTTATTAATTAAGTATTTATTTTTTTCTCTTTAAGTTACTAAAAAGTATTGGTAAGAAATGGGGGGGTAAAAAGTATTAAGGGATTTTTTGTAGCAGTTTATTCTTTATAGCGGAAGGAGAACTATTTTATGAATAGGGTATCTTTTTGGAAATCATTATTGTTTAAAATTATGATCTTTATACTTTCCGTGACATTGATAACAACTGTTGCTATGGGATGGCTTAATTATAGTACTTCAAAAACTGTGATTCTTGAATCTTTGCAGGATAATGGACAAAATGCAGTTTCGATACATACGGCTCAATTAGGAACATGGCTTCAAACAAGACAGTCTGAGATTGAGGTGATGGCCAATACGGATTTAGTCCGTTTTGGAGAAAAGGAAGAAATTTTACGGTATTTTGCAGAGGAAAGAGCGAGGATCAATGGTCTATATTCTTCCATTAGCATTGGGGATACGGAAGGAAATCTAACCTTCGACTCGGGAACGGAAATCTTTATTGGGGATGAACCGACTTTTCCGGATGTGTTGGCTGGAAATTCGGTAATTTCAGATCCATTTCCTGATAAAGCAGATAAATCTAATCTCATTATTACCTTTGAAACGCCTGTTTTTGATGAAAATCGGCAAGTAAAAGGTGTTGTAAGCGGTGCTTCTCCAATCAATAAAGTGTTTGAAAAAGCGACGAATTTTAAAATAGGAAAGACAGATATTGTTTATGTATTCCAAAAAGATGGAACCATTATTCATCATCCAGATAAGGAAAAGATTTTAAATGAAAACCTTCTTGAATCTTCCAATGATGCAATAAGAAATCTCACACAAGAAATGATTGAGAAAGGACAAGGGGTCACAAAAGTTAAAATTGACGGCGATGAGCGGATGTTGTTCTACTCCACTATTCCGTATACAGGATGGATTATGGCAGTGGATGTTCCGTTGAAAGAATTCATAGCTCCATTAACTTCATTATTGGCCATTACAATTTGTTCTGGGATTGCAGCTCTACTCTTAAATGGCATTATTTTATTTGTTCTATTAAGAAAGATAACGAATCGAATTCGCAAGGTAGCTTTAACGGCTGAAACGATAGCGCAAGGAAATTTAGCTTTTAACGTATATACAGATCACCAAGGGGATGAAATCAGCTTTCTTGTTGATAATGTGAACAAAATGGCAAACAACTTGAAGGAATTGCTGATGAGAGCAAAAAGGGCAAGTGAGCAAGTAACCCTTGCTGCTAATAATATTGTCCAAGGGGTGAAAGAAACAGTCGAAGCTTCCAGCGAAATTTCTCATTCGATTCAGGAAGTGTCTTCAGCAACTGAAGTGCAATTGCAGGAACTTGAACAAAATAAAGAAGGCATTGATCAGTTAACAGTTGGCATACAAAAAGCAGCTGAATCGTCGTATATCATCTCAGAAGCTGCAACTAAAACAGAAAAGGAAGCTGTACACGGAAATGAAAAAATCAGCACAGCTGTTAAACAAATGAACTATATATCTGAATCTGTGCAAAAAGCTAGTAATGTTGTGCAGCTATTATCCAATCGTTCCAGAGAAATTGGCGAAATTTCAGAAATGATTACGGAAATTTCTAATCAAACAAATTTATTAGCACTAAATGCAGCAATTGAAGCAGCCCGGGCTGGGGAACATGGCAAGGGATTTGCAATTGTTGCTGAAGAAGTGCGAAAATTAGCGGAACAGTCAAAAGAATACGCGGAAAAAATTTCATTATTAATTCTTGAGATTCAGGGCAAAACAGACGAAGCTGTTAAAGCAATGGGTGATGGAGAGAAAGAAGTTCAGGAAGGAACGGAAATTGTCTATCAAGCAGGAAAGTTATTTGATAATATCCTCTTTGCAGTGAAGGAAGTTTCTGAGCAAATTCAGGAGTTGTCTTCGTTATCTGAAGAACTTTTAGCATCCACCGAAGAATTTAATGCATCTACTTCCGAAATTTTAGCTAGTGCACAAAAAACATCAGAAAATGCAAAAACCGTTATGATCCAGACGAATACCCAATTATACTCCATGCAGGAAATGAAAAACTTGACGAATTCTTTAAATAATACAGTTAATGAATTACAGGATGCGTTGAGTAAGTTCCATTTTTAATTAATCACAGATTGCAGGCGGCAAAATCCAGTTTTAATCTTGCCGCCGCTTTTTTAGTTTTGTAAAACTTTTTTCATGTAGTCTACTAATTCTTTGCTTCGTGTTTCTAATAATTCGATTTCGTCCTTTTACTTGTAAAAAACATCAATCTTTATTAAGAAGAAAATTAGGCAACAGTAATCCACAACTGCAGGAAAATAAGATTACCAATTTAAAAATAGCGACTAGCAAAATTGATGGTGTCATCATTAAACCTGGTGAAACTTTTTCCTTTTGGAAGCTGGTGGGAAGAACAACCAAATCAAAAGGTTACATAGAAGGCATGCAGCTGAAAATGGGGGAAGTAAAAACCGGCATTGGCGGTGGGATTTGTCAACTTGCAAATTTGCTTTATTGGATGGCTCTGCATACACCTCTTACAGTCGTTGAACGACATCATCATAGTTTTGACCCGTTTCCTGATTCCGGCCGAACACTTCCCTTTGGCAGCGGGGCAAGCGTTTTCTACAACTATGTAGATTTACGTTTTAAAATCTAACAAACCAATCATTTCAAATAAAAGTATGGGTAACGGATAAGCATTTAAAAGGCGCCATCTACGCTAATGAAGACATACCGTATTCATACCATATTGAAGAAAGAAATCATCAATTTTTGAAAAAGGATGGAAAAAACTATCGCCAAAATGAAATATGGCGAAAAACATTTGATAAGGTTACAGGACTAATGATAAAAGAAGAATTACTCATCAAGAACTTCTCAGAAGTCAAATATCCGATTCCTCTGGATGTATGCCAAGCAAATTAAAGTGAGGTAAAGCGTAGAAAGATTATTAATAGTGCCGGGTATTTTTTAGGTACCCTGCACTTATGTTTTTCTTAGTTCTTCTGCTAAGGTTTTTCAGGATTTTGCACATTGCTTTTCAAATAGAAAAGAGCTGTAAGTACATTTACATGTTCTGAAGATTGTTTCTTTTTTCAATTTGAATGGTCATATGATGTAATGAAAATTCATCGTGAAACAATTTTTGAATTTTGCGTAATACAATTTGCTCATCCACCTCTTTCCCCACCACTACATGACAAGTGATGGAGGGATAGTCGGATGTAATAAGCCATAGATGCAAGTCAGTCACTTCTTCTACTTCTTCAATTTCCAACAATTTTTTTCTTATGATGTCTGTCGGTAAGTCATTAGGTGCTGCTTCCATAAAAATGTTGAAAGATTCTTTTACGACGCGAATTCCGCTGAAGCTAATCACTACTGCCACAATCATGCTGGCAATAGGGTCTGCCAAATCCCACCCAAAAAATAGGATTAAGAGTGCTGCGCTAATCGCACCAATAGAACCAAGAATGTCTCCCAGCACATGCAAAAAGGCGCTTTTGACATTTAGATTACTATTATTTCCATTATTTAAAATAAAAGCCACCACAATATTAACGAGTAAACCAAGCACCGCTACAATCAGCATACCTGTACTTGCAATTTCAGGAGGCTTTGAAATACGGCGGATGGCTTCAATCACAATAAAGACGGCAATCCCGATTAAGGTTATCCCGTTTAGGAGGGCAGCAAAAATTTCCACTCTGCGATACCCGTAAGTTTTTTTGTTGTTTGCTTCCTTTTGTCCAATAATAATAGCAAACAAACTAAAACCTAATGATAAAGAATCTGTTAACATATGCCCTGCATCAGATAACAATGCCAAACTGTTTGTAATGATTCCACCAACCAATTCAACGATCATAAAACTGGTGATTAATAGATAGGCCCATTTGAGTGCATTTTTGTTTTTATTGTCTTCCAATTGACCATGATAATTTAGATGATTTGGATCCATCATAAGGAACACTTCTTTCCATGCTACTTTCCTTTTATTATAGCAAAATTATAGTGGAAAATATTTGAATTATTTAGCAATTATACCTCTCTTAATGAAGTCAACCACCAGTTGATTAATGCTAATAAACGTAACTATGATTTGATATGAATTCGATCTTTTTTTCTTTATGATAAGAATAAAGGATGATGATAAATATGAATCATTTTCAATTTACAAAGATTTTTGCAAATCGCAGAAAAGAATTAAAGTTAACACAGGCACAAATTGCTGAATATATAGGAGTTTCAAGAGCGGCGGTTTCCAAATGGGAAAAGGGACAAAGTTATCCTGATATTACATTGTTGCCAAAGTTAGCTAGATTATTTCATCTCTCAATTGATGAATTATTGGGATACCATTCCAAGATGTCCAAAGATGAAATACGGAAAACCTACATCCAGCTTTCAAAGAAATTTTCAGAAAAGCCTTTTGAACTGGTTGAAAAAGAAATTGAGGATCTATTGAAGGAATATTATTCTTGTTTGCCATTTGTATTAAAAATGGCACAACTTTATTTAAACTATGCTCCTAAGTCGCCTGATCGCCAAAATACATTGACCAGAGTCATTCAACTTTGTTCCCAAGTAAAAACATTCAGCAAAGATTTTTTACTCATTAACGAAGCGACAATGATGGAGGCTGTTGCATTATTGCAATTGGGGAAGCCGGAAGAAGTGTTGGAATTATTGGGAAATGATATAAATCATCCTGTGGAGGCCAACCAGCTCATCGCAACAGCTCATCAAATGCTCGGAAATTCAAATAAGGCAAAAGAAATTATCCAAGTTAGTTTCTATCAAAATTTAATACAGCTGATTTCGTATGCAACAGAAAGTATGATGATGGAGATTGAAAACGGGCATTATGTGGATGAAACTGTTCATAAAATTCGACAGCTGATACATTTATTTGATTTAGAAAATCTTCATTTCAATACTTGTCTAATTTTCTACTATAAAGCAGCGGCAGCATTTGTTTTTAAAGGTCTTCATGAAAAAGCGATGGAAATGCTGCAATGTTATGTAAAACTTTGTACAAAAATAAAATTTCCAATAAAGCTGCAAGGAAATTCTTATTTTTATTTATTGACCGATTGGATTGAAAAAACATCCGTCATTGGCGGAGAAGCTCCGAGGGACGAACAATCCATTAAAAAGGATTTGGTTTTGACGATTTGGAAAGAACCTAGATTTGCTTCTCTAAAAGAAAGCAATGAATTTAAAGCAATGATTCTTAATTTGGCACATCATTTAAATGTTGAGGAGGTTCTAGAATGATGGATATTAATTGGGCTTTAGTGGCCCCTCTAATTGTGATTCAAGTTGTTTTGCTGATTGTTGCGCTGGTGGATTTAATCCGCATTGAGTCGACGAACGGGCCGAAGTGGCTATGGGCGTTGGTTATTATCTTTATTAATACCCTTGGACCAATTGTGTATTTTATTTTCGGGAGGAAATCATGATTACCGTACAACATTTAACCAAAAGTTTTGGTAGGCAAACTGTGGTATCGGATGTTTCGTTCACCCTAGGAGACGGTTCTTTTACGGCGCTGATTGGTCCAAATGGCGCCGGGAAAACAACCATATTGTCCATGCTCGCCGGCTTATTGAAACCAACCAAGGGAACCGTAAACCTGGAGGGGATAAAGGATATACGAAAAGAAATCGGATTTTTGCCTCAGTATCCGCAATTTTATCCATGGTTGACGGGTTTGGAATTCATTGAAATGACGGCCAAATTAAGTGGTATTTCTGCAAGGGATACAAGAAAAGAAGCAGTAAAAGTTTTAGAATTTGTTGGCCTTAAAGATGTGATGCACAAAAAAACAGCTCAATATTCCGGTGGTATGAAGCAACGGCTAGGCATAGCACAAGCAATCGTTCATAAACCGAAACTGTTGTTATTAGATGAACCTGTAGCTTCCCTAGATCCGGTTGGAAGAAGGGAAATCATGAATCTGTTGAAACAATTGCAGCTTGATTCCACGATATTGTATTCAACACATATTTTAAATGATGCAGAAGAAATGACAGACCAACTTCTCTTTTTGAAAAAGGGGCAGGTTGTAGAAAAAGGTTCTTTAAATGAGATTCGGGAAAAATTTGATGTGCCCCGCATTCGTATTCAATTTTCAAAAATTGAAGAAGCTATTGGTTACGCTTCTCAAAGCAAGTGGTCCACTGAGGTTGAGGGAATGGTTGTTTATATCCATATAACAGATCATTTCCCGACAATGCAGCAAGTGATGGAGGAGCTTTCCAATTCCCCTTTTACGGTATTAAAGATAGAACGAAATCGATTAACCCTTGAAGAGATTTTCATGAAGGTGGTATCACCATGAGAACATTTACCGTACTAATTCAAAAAGAATTGAGGGAAAGTTGGCGCAGTTTTAAGTTTTTGTGGATGCCGCTTCTTTTTATTTTTCTTGGCATCTCGGACCCAATTATGAATTATTATATGGAAGATATTTTAAATGCAGTGGGGAATTTGCCGGAAGGATTTACCATGGAAATTCCTGAATATACGCCTGCGGATATTTTACTTGCTACCACTGGCCAATTTCAATCGATTGGTCTTATTGTACTTGTGATTATTGCAGCAGGGATGATCAATCGGGAAAGACAAAATGGAATGGCTCTTTTCTTATATGTACGGCCTATTTCATTTACTGCTTTGTTTTTCAGCAAGTGGGTCGTTATAAATATACTAGCTGTTTTAAGCGTCATTTTAGGTTATGGGGCGAGCATGTATTATACAGCCATTTTATATGGTACTGTGAAGCCGCTTCTTTTTATTCAAATGGTTGCAAGTTACTGTGTCTGGATTTTCTTTGCTACGACCATTGCTCTTATGTTTAGTGCCATGTTCAATACCGTCCTTTCCATCACATTCACGGTGATTGTTTTGCCTATTGGCGTCCTTATCCAATCATTGATAGGGCAGTTCTGGAACATTTCGCCGTGGAAACTGGCGGATTACAGTGTCCAATTATTAACCCAAAGCGACAACGAATATTATTTTAAAACATTGTTGTTAACGCTCCTTTTCACAGTCGTCTTTATAATCATTGGTGTTCTATTCACCCGGAAAAATGCTTCAATGATAAAAATATAATAAAATGATGGAAGACCTTTTTGCATTTTTTACATCAGCCAAAAGGTCTTTCTTTCTCTTTTAATAGCCCCAATCGATTAAGTGTTTCGATTTCTCCTTTTCAATTATGGCTTCTTTTGTTCCTCCATAATGAGAGCATGCTGTTAAGACAGATACAAGGAAAATTAATCAGAAAATACACCCGCTTTTTGCATTCAACTAAAATCCCCCAATGCATTTCCTTTCTTTATTATCATTGACAATATAAACTAAAATAGGTTTCCGAAAAAGTTCATTCGACACTATGAAAATAGTACAAACTGTTATATGCTATTATACTTAGATGAACATTAATCAAAAAATGCTACAGGGAGAAGGATTATGAAAAAGAAGCGAAACTCTTTATTCTTATTTTTGGCTGCTTTTTTGATTGTTGGTTGCACTGACTCACCGGCAACAAACAATCAGGTGGCTGAAGAGTCTTCAACAGTTGAAACTTCAGCACAGTCCATTACAGAAAGATTTTCGGGCTACAAACTGCTTGAAGTGGATGGAGGAGATTTGTCAGGTCATCGCGAACCTAACGTCGTAGTGGACATTGGCTTTGGCGATCGGGAATATTGGGCGTTTACGAATAAATATGGCCAGCTTGTACGGGTCATTGCAGATGAAATCATTTTGCAAGACGACCGGACAGAACCTGTGAATTCAAATGGCCGATACTACGATGATGAAGCGAAAGTTCCCGGGGTGGAGAGAAGCGATTTAGATGAAGGACATATCATTGCAGATTCTCTTGGAGGAGTGTCCAATGCTTATAACATCACGCCTCAAAACAGCACCCTCAACCGCCACGGCGACCAAGCTTATATGGAGGAGATGATTCGCAAGGCAGGGGGAGCAACGAATTTTGAAGCAATCATTTCATATCCAAATACGAAAACGCAAATCCCCTCCCACTATAGGTACACATTCACTCTACCAAACGGAAAACAAGTGGTAATGGAATTTGACAATGTAGACCCTGACAAAGTAAACGAATCTCTAGGTTTGACTGGAAATAAAGCGACTAAGTCAAATCATAAAGGCGATATTTCTGCAATTGATACAAACGGCGATGGACAAGTGTCAATAAAAGAAGCAAAGGCGGCGGGATTTAAGATGCCGATTACAAAAGACCATTGGCTTTATCCTTATATGTATGATGCAGATCAAGACGGCTTGGTTGGAGAGTAAAGAGAAGTTTGATCTTTATTTATAAAATTAGAAAGTAGTCGAATTTAAGGTTTATCCAAATTCAGCTGCTTTTTTCATATGAAAAAAGGGCTGTCCAGAAAGTCGAACACTTTCTGAACAGCCTTACTTCTTATAGTAATATTCTCTTAAAAACTTTCCCTGCGGTGGTCACAAAACGCGTCTTTTTGTCGCGATTTATCTGCGGCAAAAGCTCTAGCTACAGCCGCAAAGGGGGCGTCTTGAAATGACTTTTCAGACTCCCCATTTTTTATGGGTTAAGACAATACTTTAAATTGGCTAATTTCTTCTTGCAGAATTAGAGAACCTTCATTTAAGGATTTGGCAACATCATTAATTTCATTTAGGCTGGCTGTTTGTTCTTCTACTGAAGCATATACGGCATTGGATTGGTCAGCCGCATGGATTGCTAAAGTCGCCATTTCAGAAACTGAAGCAGCCACTTCTTCCGTGCTTGCTGAAATTTCTTCAGAAGCAGCAGAAATTTCTTCGATTTGGGAAGACATTGTTGAAATGGCATCTAAAATATCATTAAAGGCTACTTGTGCATCATGCAAGTAATCCACGCCTTGGTCCACATTTTGAACAGTCAGATTCACGCTTTCTTCGACTTCTTTTGTACCTGATTGAATTTGTGCTGTAAGGTCAATAATTTTTTGAGCTGACTGTTTTGATTCTTCCGCTAACTTACGTACCTCATCTGCAACCACGGCAAATCCTTTCCCATGTTCGCCGGCCCGTGCAGCTTCAATAGCAGCGTTAAGGGCTAACAAGTTTGTTTGTTCTGTGATGTTAGTAATTACATTTGTAATGTTTTCAATTTCAGCAGATTGGCTGCTTAAGTGTTTAATTTTTTCTCTTGTTTCATAAGAAGATCGTTGAATTACTGTCATTTGTTCTTCTACGGTTTGCAGTGTTTTTCCGCCTTTTGTAGAAATGGATTGGGTATTGATAGTTTGTTCTAACAGGGCTTGAGCCGCTTCGGCAATTCGGCTAACTCCTTTGGCTGTATCGTCTGTTGCTGCTGCACATTCTTGAGCAGTTGCTGCAGCTTTAGAACCATTGTTTGCAAGAAGTTCTACCATTTTCGCCACATCTTTTGAAGCATTTGTGATTTCATCAGTGCTTGCCGCAAGTTGCTCTGCAGAAGCTGTAGTCTGTGAAACATTGGCTGATACGCTGCTGATTAAGTTAGCAAGATTATGTTTCATTGTATTAAAGGCATTGGCTAAATCTTTAATTTCATCTTTTGTTTTCACTACAACATCTTCTTCTCGTAAATCACCAGTAGCCATCACTTGAGCTGCATTTGTTAATTTCTTTAATGGGATTGTAATATTTCTCATCATAAAGATGGCAATAAACACAGCAAAGATTGCTGCTATCACAGTAATTACGATTTGCATCAAAATGCTTTTTTGTGTATTGGAACTAGTTAATTCATTTGTTGTATTCATCTGTTCTGTTTGGTAATCAATAATAGTATTGATGGCTTCTTGAATCTTTTCGTTTGCTGGTACAGCGTAATTAAATAACACTTCTTTTGCTTTGTCCATTTCATCATTATCTACATAACGAATCACTTCATCGACATATTTGCTGTATAATTCCTGCTGTTCTTTGACAATACCAAATTGATTGATCATTTCAGGATTTGTAAATAATGAATCAATTTTGTTTGTCGTTTCATTCACGATTTCTCTTTGAGCAAACAGTTTTTCTAAATCTTTGTCGCTTTTTCGCAGTACATAAGACCGAAGATATAAACCTTGCAAAGAAGAGGCGTTTTGGATTTTCGCAGCTTCGACGACCTTATATACCCGATCGTCTATTAAGAAAGAATATTCTTCATTCACCTTGGAAATCTGAGTCGAAGAATATGCCGCAAGTCCAACCAACATTAAGATAATGGCAAAAAAACTCGCAGCTAATTTGGCTTTGATTGACATTATTAACTCACTCCATTAATTTATTTGGTTATAGTAGATAATTGTGAATTTTATAGAATGATTGGGTAATTTAGTTATATTTTCTAGTTCATATTTTTAGAAAAATATACTTAATTTAATGATAAAAAATAAATATAATACCCTCAACTATATTTTCGACAACATTACTAAGTTATTAATAGATTTATTCATTTTTTAAAAAAATTATATTAGAAATGCAAAATTATAAGAAGTAAGGCTGTTCAGAAAGTGTTCTACTTTTCTGAACAGCCTCGTTTTTTGAGCAAAAAAGTATATTTTATAACGTTATTCTGATATATTTCTGTTGTGCAAAATCGAGTGTTATTGCGGGAATTGTTTGAAGAATATAGAGTTTTTTTAAAATTTTTAACATATAAACAATGTGAAATTGCATAGAAAACTAAAAAATTTTTTCGATATAAATTTGGAGAACATAGGGGAAATGGAGGATATATAATGGACAATACCTCATTGAAAATACATAAGTTTAGTTTTCGTAATTTTCATATGAAAATACTTATTTTGATGACCATCACTTTAATTGCTTCTTCTTTGCTGATAGGTTCAATTTCATATCAAACAGCCAAAAACAAATTAGAGTCGCAAATATTATCGGATGTTTCAGATAATGTTTCGATGGTAAATATTGTCATTAATGATGTCATTGAACCTAAAATGACGGACATTAACGTATTAGCGAATCAACTAAAATCAACGGATTTCCAAGCTGACCAATTAGAAATTCGAAAATGGCTGCTATTTTACCTAGAGTCTCATCCTGAGGTTGCCGGAGTCTATATAGGAAATCAAAAAGGAGAGTTTATTAAGGAACCTGCTGCAAAAAAAGTTCCAGATGGGTATGATCCAAGAGAAAGAGATTGGTATAAACAAGCTATGGAACATACTGGTGAAGTAGCAATTTCAGAACCGTATGTTGCTGCAAGCACGGGAGAGATGGTCATTACTATATCCAAAGCTGCTGCGGATGGAAATGGAGTAGTAGGTATTGATATTACTCTTAATAAATTGCAAGAAGTGGTAGAAGGCATTCAAATCGGTACAGATGGATATGGATTTATATTAGACAAAAACAATAAATATATTGCCCACCCTGTTGCTGAATTGGGAAGTGAAGCAAAGGGTTCCATCTATGACAATATGAAAGAAGAAGCTGCCCAATTAAGCGGAAAATTGGACAGAGAAGTTGTGTCATTAGTCTACACTACGAATGAATTGACAGGATGGAAAATCGGTGGGGTGATTGATCAAAAAGAAATCGATGATGCAAACTCGTCGATTTTATTGACTTCAGGAATCGTAGGAATCACGGCGATTTTCTTCGGTATCATCGCGGTGCTTGTCATTATAAAATCTGTAAGCAAGCCGATAATAGAATTAACGGATTTGGCGGAAAAAGTAAGCAAAGGTGACTTGACGCAATATGCAAGTATAAAGTCAAATGACATTATTGCCAAATTAGGAATTGCTTTCAATGAAATGATTGATGGTTTGCGGAACTTAACTCGACGAATTGACGAAACCGCTGAAAATGTTGCAGCTACGGCGGAACAATTGTCGGCAAGTTCTGAAGAAACAAGTGCTGCAACAGAACAAGTATCTAATTCAATTCAGGAAGTTTCAAAAAATGCGGAAATCCAGACAAATTCAGTGGAACAAATGTCTCAACTCTTTAAAGAAGTGTCCCTTGGTGCAACGAACATTGCTGAACGTTCATCGCATGTAACAGAACTTTCCCACCAAGCGGTAAGAAAGGCAGATGAAGGCGGCAAAGCGATTGCGAAAACTGTTGAACAAATGCAATCCATCTATTCATCTGTCAGCAAGTCTCAGGAAACCATCTATTCACTCAATGAAAGCTCCAAGAAAATCAATGAAATTTTAAGTGTCATTACAGGCATTGCAGACCAAACAAATTTGCTTGCTTTAAATGCAGCGATTGAAGCGGCACGGGCGGGAGAACATGGAAAAGGCTTCGCCGTTGTAGCTGATGAAGTAAGAAATCTTGCTGAACAAACACAAGCATCGACGAAAGAGATCCAAGCAATCATTGAAAAGATTCAGACAGACACGGAAAATTCAGTAAGAATGATGGAACAGGTTTCAATTGATGTAAAAAATGGAGTAGAAATTACGAGCGAAGCCATTGAGAAATTCAATTACATTTTCCAAACAACGAAAGAGATTTCACCGCAGATGGAAGAAGTTGCTGCTGCCGTAGCGGAAATGTCCAATACGATTCATAATGTAAATGCGGAGTTGGATGAAATTGTACGAGTCGCACAAAGCAACACGGCCGCATCTGAAGAAGTCGTTGCAACCGTGGAAGAACAGTTGGCAGCGATGCAGGAAGTTGCTGCTTCCGCTCAATCTCTTTCAAACATGGCAGAAGAATTGAAATCAACTATTTCTACCTTTAAATATTAAGATCCCGGCTTCTCATAGCTGAAAAAGCTATGGGAAGCTTTTTCAATTCTGATGATTAAACAAGTTTTTTTCAATCTGTGTAGATTTATATTATATTATTGATAAAGAGGGAATAGTTTCGATTGAAAAATTGCCATGATTTATGCATTTGATAATATGGAATAAAACATGATATATAAGAGTAAGTAATGACTGTTTTAAGTTTCATCATGAGAGGAATTGAGATTTGCATGAAAGAGAATTTTTGGTTGGAATTGCCTCGACCATTTTTTGTTTTAGCTCCAATGGAAGATGTAACAGATGTGGTGTTTCGCCATGTTATAAGCAAAGCAGGCAGACCGGATGTATTCTTTACTGAATTTGCTAATACCGACAGCTACTGCCATCCAGATGGACAAAAAAGTGTGCGGGGGCGTTTGTTATTTACTGAAGATGAGCAGCCAATTGTTGCCCATATTTGGGGAGATAAGCCAGAATATTTCCGCCAAATGTCCATTGGCATGGAGGAAGAAGGATTTAAAGGCGTCGATATTAACATGGGATGCCCAGTGCCAAATGTAGCATCTCGTGGAAAAGGCAGCGGGCTGATTTTACGTCCGGATGTTGCGAGTGAACTGATTCAGGCAGCCAAAGAAGGCGGACTTCCTGTCAGTGTCAAAACGAGATTGGGTTATACAAACGTAAATGAATGGGAAGAATGGTTGACCCACATTTTCAAACAAAATATCGTCAATCTTTCCATTCATTTGCGAACAAGAAAGGAAATGAGCCAAGTTCCAGCCCATTGGGAATTGATACCGGAAATCAAAAAATTGCGCGACCGCATAGCTCCCAATACACTCCTTACTATCAATGGAGATATTCCTGACCGAAAAACAGGCCTCGAACTTGCCGAGAGATACGGGGTAGACGGAATCATGATAGGACGAGGCGTATTTAAAAATCCTTTTGCCTTTGAAAAAGAACCAAAAGAGCATACGGTTCAGGAATATTTAGATTTATTAAGATACCATTTAGATTTGCATGATCAGTTTATTGAAGAAATTCCACGTTCCATTACGGCGCTTCATCGCTTCTTTAAAATCTACGTAAAAGGATTCCGTGGAGCAAGCGAATTACGAAATCGGTTGATGAATACAAAATCAACAAATGAAGTGAGAGAGTTGCTGGAAGAATACGAAAAAAGAATTGATGTAATGGCCATCGTAAAAACAAATCAATAGTTTTGGAAAAGAGGGCAGAAAATAAAATTACATGAATTAGCGGTAGTAACACAGGCATGAATGTAGTATTTTCTTGCCCCGCATAGAAGTCAAAATGCTTTTTATAAAAAAAACAGGTAGCTTGTGAAATTTCACAGGCACCTGTCCATTTTTATTAATAAATTTCCATGATTTTTTATTCAAGACCTTGGCATGTAATGGGTTCATTTTCACAGAAAAAGAACTTCTAATTTGTGTTCCGTCTTATTCATATTTAAATTGTATAGTAACAGTCGTCCCTTTATTTTTTTCAGATTGTACGGAAATCATGCCTTTATGCAAGTCGGCAATTTGCTTTGCAATGCTCATTCCAAGTCCTGTTCCATCACTTTTTTCATCTGTATTTGTGCCTCGATAATAACGGGTAAACAAATGTTTCAACGTTTCTTTGTCCATGCCAATTCCATTATCTTCAATGGTTATCGTCAACATATTTTTCTCTTGATCTTTTTCTAAATAAACCCAAATTATTGTACCTTTCGGATTATGTTTGATGGCATTGTAAATAAGGTTATCGATCATTCTTTTAAATAGTTTTTGATTGATTGATAAAAATGCAGATTGATTTAGACCTTTAAAATGAAAGGTATAATAAGCTAAAGTCTTATCTCGTTGGTAATTTTTTAGAATTTCCTTAAGAAATTGATTCATTTCGGTTTTCTCAAAAATAATCTGACCAGGTTTATTTTTTAATTGAAAGCTTAATGAAAAATCTTCAATCAAGTTTAACATGTAATTGCTTTTTTCATGAATCGTTTGTCCAATCTCCATCAGTTCTTCTTTTGACCAATCATATTGGCCGCTTTCCAATAATACCCCATATCCCTGCATTGTAGAAAGCGGGGTGCGTAAATCATGGGAAATTCCAGCCATCCATTCTTCTTTTGTTTTTTCCAATTTATCCCTTTCTCTTTTAGATGCATGAAGTTTCAACGTATTTTAAATCCATTGGACGCTTGTCAATGACGAATTATCTTTTCCAATCTTTAATTTGTACAACCATTTTTTATGGCTATGGTTTGGCGTTGTTCGGAAAACTTGGTGTATTTACTGGAATTATTCTTGCTGTCGTTATTTTCCGATGCCAGGCATTCATAAGCCGGCTTTACTTGAAAAAATGGAAGATAGGGCCCTTTGAAAAGTTAATGAGAATCGGTACTTATTTATCGTGGAATGGTAAAGTGAAACCGAATACAAAAAAAGTGGAAAACTTCGATCGAAACATTGGAATTTCATCTTCATGCAGAGAAAATAAACTTCAAATTGCTTTCTTTTTAAATCCTGTTCATGATGATAAACCGCAGAGTCATTTTTGGATTTATCAGAAATTTCCTTGTATATTTAGTTTATAGATTGCATTGACAAGGAAGTGTTGACGATGCCGGCCAAATGGGCTTGCCCCAAATGCTATCATTTGAATAATGACCATGCCACTTATTGTTTAAATTGCGGGTATTACCGGGAAAAGAAGGATGAATCCGATTATTATTGGAGATGTCCTATTTGCCAGGAGGAAAATAGTAACAATACGATTTATTGTATAAAATGCGGTCATCACGTCGATGAAGATCCATCCATTTTTACGAAAAATAGTGAGGTTCAAGGAATTTCGAAACAGAAAAATTGGATGGAAAATTCGCGGTTCATTTTGATTATAGAACTTATCATCTTAGGCATCGCTTTGTTGCTCTCTATTTACAATCAAGATAAGATTGCTGATGTTTTTTTATCACTTTTCATCATCCATGTATTTTTTGGCTTATACTATATCCTCTTGGCTTTTATCAAAAACGGCTTCGGAGAGATGATGAAATCCATATTTATTCAAGGCGGTATCTTCATCGGAATGTTTATCGTCATGGGATTGATGGATGATTCGCCCAATCAAAAAGAGTTGAATGATTATTCATTAAATTATTTAAAAAATAATGCCATTGAAGTGGATTACGATGAATTATATCACATCGCCTTTGAAGGGTATGGGAGCCAAAGAAAACAGCTCGTTAAGTTTACAGGCAAAGTGTTTCTTTTAGATGGCAGCGACTATATGATGATTGATATGTCCACAGAACCATTGAAAAATAAAGTGGTCTATGTCAAACGAAAAGAACAAGATTATCAAGTCAGTGTAAATGACCAAGTGGAGATTTACGGAAAAATTATAGGAACGGTCTCTGCAGGAAAACATTTAGATGCCGAGTTGACCGTGCCAGTGATTGAGAGTTATTCGTTGTATTTGCGTTAATGGACGATGCAATTTCATGATGGAAAAAATGCTGAAAAGGGCTGTCCGAATCGAACTTCGGCCCAGCCCTTTTAGTTTGTGCATGGCGATTATTTTCATGGAGTTGGCGATTATTCTTTCCGATTTGGCGATTATTTTTGCAATTTTGGCGATTATCCAGGAATTCTAACGCCTAAATTTTGTGCTTGGCGATTTTTTCTCTTTTTCATGTTCGATTTTTAAATTCTCTTTTCAAGCGGTGAGACCCCTTCTAAATCCCTTTCAGGTACCTTCCAAATAAATGATGTTATATTTCTTCTTCTCTTTTTTATCTTGCTCGAAATATGGAAAAAAATGTAGAGTCATATTTTATGCATGATTCATACAATAACATAACGCCAATAGCTAATTAATTGTTGATTTATGGGCGTCTAACTATATACCTTTTGCCTTTACTCGTATAAATAATAATGAAATTCATAATGGGAGGAACAACAATGAACAGGGATTTACTGCAATCTTTGCTAAATCAAGTTGTGAAAGTTGACCGTGGAGGACCTGAGTCTAGAGTAGGTAGAGTACTTTCTGCTCATAACGACTATTTCGCATTGTTGACGGATGAAGATGGTGTAATTTTTTACAAATTGCAGCATGTAAAGAGCATTACACAAGATTCAAAAAATGAAATGAAGATTAAAGCAGAAGTTCCAAAGGATTTTAAAAAGTTTGAAAGCTTCATGGATTTCAGAGCTGTTTTAAATGAATTGCGCCATAAGTGGATAAAAATTAACCGCGGAGGACCTGAATCTGTAGAAGGTGTATTAGAAGAAGTGTTCGATGATTATATCACTATTGTATTAAATAATGAAGTAATCCGAGTAGCTATGTTCCATATTCGCAATGTGAGTTATGGAAAAAAAACAGAAAAGAAACCTGAAAAACAAAATGGAGAAGAAAGCTAATTCATAGGGAACTTTGTGCGGATTGCATGAAAAAGGAGGCCCTATCATTTGAATGCGGAACTTTTGGTGGATGCATTAAAAAGTTTAGAAGGCATTGAGATTCAATTATTCTTAGTTGATGATCAGTCTGTTCAAGGCACTTTATTAAGTGTGCAAGAAGATCACATCATTGTGAAAGTAAAAGAAAACATTTTATATTTTCCTATCACCCAAATTAAAGCAATATCGAAAAATGCAAAAGATTTTACCTTCGAAAAGGACGGCCAAAATATAGCAATAAACAGAGTAAAGTTGGAAGAAATTTTAAAAACGATGTATTTGCAATGGATCACAGTGAACAGTTTAGACGAACAAAGCTTTTCAGGAGTGCTTAGTCAAGTTTCCGAAGATTATATATTGCTAATCAATGGAGATAGACAGTACTTCATTTTAAAATCCCAGATTACTAATGTTTTCAATGAACAAGTGGATGAAAATCAAATAGTTCATCTGAATTCAACGGAAACTGCCAATAATACGCTAAATAACTCTACGCTAATAGGAGAGGAACTTACTAAAGAACAGAAAAATGCAATCGCAGAATCGATTAAAGAAAAAGTACAAAATTTTGTTTCAGAGGCGAGTGATGGAGAGGACCATCAAGAATCTTCAGTATCTCCTGTAGCTGAGAACGAAGCGGCACAACAAGAAGAAAAAATTGAGCAAATGACAGCCTCACCGGAAGAACCATCATCAGATACTCATGCAAATCCTTCAGAAAAATTAAAAAAACAAACAACAGCTCCAAAGAAAAAAATGAAAAATCAAAAAAGACCCCTTTTTCAAGAAATTAAATTCAACTCTCCAATACAAGAATGCACTTGGAACGAAATGGATATCGGAAACCTTAAGAAACAAACAAAACAAGAAGAAGGTTTAAAAAAATCGGAATCTGATGTAGCCCAAAATATTGCAGAAATTGCAGCAAACGAAGAATCTGCACAAAATCTTTTGGATGAAGAGAAACAAAAAGAAGAAACATTTGAAATCCAACCAGCAGTTGGTGAGATTGTAGCTGTTGAAAGAGAAAATGCTCAAGAGTTGGCGGAAGAATCAAATCAAACAAGTAGTGAAGCATTTGAAATTCAACCAGTCGCAGGAGAAATTGTGGCAGCCAAAGAAGAAGCGAAAGACGAGACATTGGAAGAAGAGAATATAGAATTTTTCCATGAATCCGTTCCAATGTTAATTGAGGATAATAAGCGGCTTTTGGAGTACCAGTATTATGCATTAATGAAGTTTGCAGAAAGAATGTACCATATCGAAAATCAATATAGAGCTCTAATGAAGCATGCGGAGAAAATGTATTTGCAGTTAAAAGAGAGACGCTATTACTAAGGTTGATAGGAGAAGGAGGGATAACGTTGATGATGCTCCTTTACTTCTCAATTGCAGGTTTCCTATTTTACAAAGTATTTTTAGATTCTCCATCACCAACAAAAGAAGAGGCAGTGATGGAAACAAAGCAGTCAACATTTGAACAATCCAAGGCGGCTGTTTAGATGGTAGATTTTTCTACAATTTGGATGTACCTAATTTTTTCGCTCTCCATTGCTGTCATGTTATGGAGGCCTAAAGGAATCAATGAAACGATTCCGATTGTTATAGGGGCTACGATGATTGTCTTACTAGGATATGTAAGTATTGAAGATTT
Organism: Ureibacillus thermophilus; assembly: GCF_004331915.1. Lineage (NCBI taxonomy): Bacteria > Bacillati > Bacillota > Bacilli > Caryophanales > Caryophanaceae > Ureibacillus > Ureibacillus thermophilus. Next base: position 25,962 of record NZ_CP036528.1, on the reverse strand, counting down.
AAAAAACATTCTAAGTATTGTAAGTGGCCCCTCACTTACAATACTTTCTACTATTATGATGTCAATAGTATTGGAGAGTATAGGATTTTTTAAATGGATTGCCCATAATATCATTATAAAATCAAAGAATTCTGGAATACGGCTGTATCTTTACACAAATCTGCTATGTTTTCTGATGACCATGCTATTTAATAATGATGGAAGCATTCTTATTACTACCCCTATCATTATCCACATCATCCGATTTTTATCATTAAAACCGCATCAATATCTTCCTTATTTAATTTCAGGAGCATTGGTTGCAACGGCATCAAGCGCCCCTATCGCTGTAAGCAATATTTCCAATTTAATTGCTTTAAAAATTGTCGGATTAGATTTAAATAGTTATGTAAAAATCATGTTTGTACCGTCCATGTGTGGCATTGTTGCAATGAACCTGATATTGTATTGGCTATTTAGAAATCATATACCAAAGCAATTAGGGTTAACGGTTTTCAATGGGAGAATATCGAATATTTTCACGCATCCTCTTAATCCATCAGCTGAGGCTGAAGTAGATAAAAATTTATTTAAAATCTGTATTGCGGTTGTAGTAGTAACAAGAGGGGCTTTTTTTGTTCTTTCACCCTTTGGTATTCCAATGGAGTTTATAGGATTATTTGGTGCATTGATATTGATGATGATTCGATGGTTAAAAAGAAGAATTGGATTTCAGGATATATTAAAAAGTACTCCGTGGCATATTTTAATTTTTGCATTTAGTATGTATGTGCTTGTTTATGGATTGAAAAATGCCGGTTTAAACACTCTAATTATCTCAACATTCAAAGAGAATATTGAATTCGATACTTTTCACGCCACTATGACGATGGGATTGTTAACAACGGTGTTTTCCAATATTTTTAACAATCTTCCTGCGGTGATGATTGGAACACTTGCCATTACCGAAATGGAATTAGATACGGCAGTAATGCAAGTGGCATATTTAGCAAACATTATAGGGAGCGATATAGGATCGTTATTAACACCTATTGGCACATTAGCTACACTCATTTGGATGTTTATATTAAAAAAATATCAAATTAAAGTAACGTGGGGAAAATATATCAGCATTACGATTTTAGTCGTTCCCGCTGCGCTAATGGTCAGCTTATTCAGTTTATATTTGTGGATATTGCTTATTTTATAAAATGATGAGGTGTAAGGAAATCGCAAAATTCATTCATTCCTATGCTCCTCCTCTACGGCAGGCAGGTTCAAAATAGAGGAGGAGCTATTATTATGTTAATATTTCAAGCTGCTCCATTAAAAATCGGTTTCGCTTTTCAATGAATTGTAGAATAAATGTTTTTTCATTTTTAAAGGTTTTCTTTTTATAGTTGATATACGGGTCTTCCTTATAATGCGGAAGAATGGCGTATTGCATTTCTTCTATTTGCGGTTGAATGTTGGAAGGGATAAAGTATTCTTGCAATATTTTTTCTAAAATTTTCCTATACATTTGTTTGTATTGCTCATTTTCCAACAACCTTGCAGTCAGGGTGTTATACCCTCGAATAGGCACAAATTCAAGATCAAGGGGTTCTCCATGGAGATTCCTTCCCCATGAACCATCATAATCCCACGGAGAAATTTCAAACAATTGAGTTTTACTGTTGTGGTATAGCGCATAATTATGGATAAAGCCATCAAAGTTTTGGGTACAAACAACCCCGGCAAGCCACAGTAAATACTTCTCTATATCCATCACGTTTCTCATTTCCTCACCAAATTTTTCTTTCGGGTAAGTGTTAATGATGACGAGCAATTTTTTCAGATGTTCTGCCCCTTGAAAGAGGTATTTTGTTGTATAGCCGTCCATTAAAGATTTTTTCAATGTTCCTGCAGGGGTGTATAAAGAAAAGTTGGCATCGTCATTGGTTGCATAATAGATGGAACCTTCAGGAAGATTCCTCCTTTTTAAGTAATATTGATCAAATGACTCAATGGCCAAGTAGATTCCTTCATATTTATCGTTTATTGCCAACTGAATATGTTTGGATGAAGGAGCAAGAACACCAATTTGCTGGAAGAAATCAAAGGATAGTTTATTTCTCATTAAGGAAGGATCATTATATTCCGCATTTAAATGAATTTCATGGTGTCCCTCCACTAAATAAGGCTGCTGAAAAATAATATGATAGGATTTTTTCTTTCTCTTTCGCAGCTGGTTTCCCCTTAAACCAATTTTGATGTCATAACGTTTATCATCGATTGTCAACAGGGCATCCACATAAATTTCTTCCCAAATGTTTTGATGCAGTTTTTTCAAGTCTTTTTTAGACATTTCAATAAAAAAGGTTTTCACCTAAATGCCTCCTGAAACATTGGTTCATTTACCTAGGGCCTTCTAAGCAAATTACATAATCTATAAGGAATAAATCTTTGAATTAGGGAGGGGATTAAAATTAGCACTTTATTAGTTGAGGATGTAAAAAAACTCGTCGAAATAGCTGAAAAGAATGGTGTAATTCAATATATGTATAATAATCCGATTGAAGACCTAGAGTTGCTTCAAACAACGGTTGCAGTAAAAAATAAAAAGTCGAATGGGAGCAAAGGAAAATCAAAAGGCAATAAGAGAGGAAGCAAAGGGAATAAAAGCGTCGGCTCCAAAGGGGATAAACAGCGCAGCAAAGGCTCTAAAGGGAACAAAAGCGTCGGTTCCAAAGGAGATAAACAGCGCAGCAAAGGCTCTAAAGGGAACAAAAGCGTCGGCTCCAAAGGGGATAAACAGCGCAGCAAAGGCTCTAAAGGGAACAAAAGCGTCGGCTCCAAAGGGGATAAACAGCGCAGCAAAGGCTCTAAAGAGAACAAAAGCGTCGGCTCCAGAGGGGATAAACAGCGCAGCAAAGGCTCTAAAGGGAACAAAAGCGTCGGCTCCAAAGGGGATAAACGACGAAGTAAAGGTTCAAAAGGAAAGAAAGGAACTTTAGACCGGGCTGCATTGGTAGCTGAGATCCAGGAGAAAGTAAAAGAATTTGTGGAAAAACAAAAGCCAGGCGAATAAGAGCGCCTGGCATTAATAATGAAAGCGGTTGATGATGCGGTTTAGATGAATCGTTTCTTCTGCTAGTTTTGTAGCATTTTGAGCAAGTGAATTAATGGCTTCTACTTGAATGTCAACACTTTCATTTGTAGCAGCAACCATATTCGTGAAATCACTGGCAATTCGGTTGACTTGTCTCATAATTTCTTGAAGTTTATTCCCATCTTCGTTGACAAGATCTACAAACTTGCGATTATTCAATACTAAATTTTTTGTAGAAACAGAAGTTTGAATTAATTGTTCAATGACTTTATCCGTTTGAGAAACGGCTTCCATTCCTTTATCAATGGCTTTTATGTTATTTTCCACTTGAGAAACGGCCGTTTCTAAATCGTTGTATGTTTTTTCAAGCAATGTCATAATTTCTTCCGCAAATTCATTCGTTCCTTCTGCAAGTTTACGCACTTCATTGGCAACAACGGCAAATCCTTTTCCAGACTCTCCAGCTCGAGATGCTTCGATGGAGGCGTTAAGTGCAAGTAAATTCGTTTGTTTGGCAATTTGGGTAATAGAGGCGACTTTTTCTTTAACAATATTTGCTTCTTGAGTAATTTTTAATATTTTCGCTGCCGAATTCATCACATCGTTTTGGATTTTCTCCATTTGTTGTTGTGCAAATTGGATGGCTTCTTGGCCTTTGCCTGCATTTTGCAACGCTTCGTCCGCACCTGAAACGGCTTTTTCAACTTGGTCCTGCATTTCTTGTACTTGATTCATCATCGCTTCCACCATTTCATTGGCATTGGAAATGGAGTAGCGTTGTGTTTCGGCGCCGCTGCGGAATGTTTGAACAGCTGCTGACAGCTCCTCAAAAGTGGTAGAAATCCGTTGTGTTTCCTTTTCTTGCTCCTTGCTGATTCGTTCAACGGTTTCTGCGGCACGTTTCACATCATCGATAATGGCCCGAATACCCAATATCACTTTATTGATTTCATAACCAATTTGATGGAATTCATTTCGGAGGCCGACCTTTTCAACTTCTGCACTCAAGTTTCCTGAAGAGATTTTTTTTGTAACGCCATACCACTCTCTTAAGCGCTCCATAATGATTTTGTGAAAAATCAAACATAAAATAGCAGTAATAAAGGCTGTTCCAATTAATACGCTGGCTGATGCAACAATATCTTTGCTAAATATGTAAGCGATAATGGCTGAAACTATGCTGGATACAGCTGTTAAGGCTCCAAAAAGAGCGCCGATGAAAGGCTGATGAACAAGCCTACCCATTCTTAAATTAAAGCGTTTTCCATTTTTATCTGTTAGTAACGGGCAGGAGGCATCTATCAGAATTTCCCCTGTGTTTCTTGGGTAAATTTGCAAAAGACCTGTGTTTGTTTGTGCTGCTGCCATCCCCACTTTGTCAGTAAAGGAAGAGCCTTCTCTTAATCGGTTGGTATGAATATGTCCAAAGCCATTTTCATCGACAATAACGAAATATTCATCTCGATTCAATTCCTGATCCAGAATGTTTCGAATTTCAGTGATTTGCTCTTCTATTGATTTCTCGTAATCCCATTTATCCCTCACTTTAGATGCTACACTTTGCACTTTTGCAAGTGCATTTTTAGCAACCCTTGAACGCAATAATCTGTCCATATGCAATTCCCCCTGGATAGATATAAATCCTTACTTTTATTTAATCCCCTTTATGCTAACTATACCTTTTGTATCTCTTGTAAAAAGATGGCAGATGAAAAAGCCGTTAATTAATTTCATTATACCAGGAAATAGTTCTAACTTTAAGCAGAGATTTCGTGAGTTGGCAAAAGATTTCCTACATATGAAAATTGTTTTCTATATATTATGTAAAAATCAGGTTTCTAAAGGAGAAACCTGATTGTGCTACGACGCTGAATAGTGCTTCTTATTCAAATACAGCTACTAATCGGCCTTTTACTTCATGGTTTTTTAATTTTTCTAAACCTTTATCAATTTCTTCAAATGGAATTGTAATGAATTTTGGTGACATTTTACCTGTGGAGAATTAATCCTATACGCCTTTTAAATCTTCTACTGTACCGCCATTGCTTCCTAGAAGCTTAATTTCTTTCGTAATCATTAAGTATGTGTTGATATTGGCTTCTAATTTCCCCATGCCGACAACGACCACCGTTCCTTGAGGTCTTATTGCTTCTAGGGCATCAGCAGTTATTTGTCCAAAGCCTGCAAAATCAACAATGACATCACAATTTGCTTCTTTCATATCAAGAATTGAATCATAAACTTTGTGTGCGCCGAGTTCTTTTGCTAATTGTTTTGCATCAGGGGAAATGTCTGTTGGATATACTTCACAGCCTTTAATTAAGGCCAATTGCAGATCAAATTGTCCAAGCCCTCCAACTCCGATAATTCCTACTTTTGTGCCTTCTTTAGCTTGTCCGATTGTAAATAATGCACGATAAGCGGTAATACCTGCATCTGGTGCAGCAGCGCCTTCAACTAATGAAACGCCTTCCGGAATTTTCAACTTTTTCTGCATATCCGCCATCATAGTTGTAGCCGGCAGTAATTTTTGTTCCTCGATCCTTTGGGTTTACCCCAACCAGATCTCCAACTTTAAGATCTTCAACGCCTTCACCCACTTCAATTACGACTCCTGCGAATTCATGCCCCATAATGACAGGGCCGTTTGGAAACAGCGGCATCCAACCTGAATCTTGCAAAGCAGCAACATCTGAGTGGCAAAGACCGGCAGCTCTCACCTCAAGGACTACATGACCAGGAATCGCTTTCGGATCTTCCTTTTCAATTAGTTGACAAGGTTTATTTGTACCAGAAAATAGTCAGCCTCTCATGTAAAACGCCTCTAATATTAGTAGTATATAAATATTATACCATTAAATTAATAAGCGGTATTATTAAAAAACGAAAAATTCATAATTTTAAGTAAATAACTGTTTTGATAAATTATACTAGTTTAATAAGAATTGAAGCATTCTTCTTTGCTAAACAATAGCGCTTGTTTCTTAATCGGATGATCGTGTCAAATAATTGCTTTTCTCTTAAAGAATCGCATGCTTTATATGATAAATAGGATTAAAAATATACAAAAATTTTTCTAGTTCAATTCAAAAAGAGAATAAATAAATCTACTTTGAACCATTTTGTTTACCTGAACATAAACTATTAAGAGGAATTCTATAAAGATTTTACTTTAATTTTCCATACAAAGAGGGATGAAAAATGGATTTTTTTATATTAGAAAACTATATATATCCTGAATCCGTTGTAGTGATTCCGGTGCTTTATTTAATAGGGTTGTTTTTAAATCGAACACCGAAAGTTCCTCCATGGGTGACTCCATGGGTACAAGTAGTTTTAGGCATTGTATTCTGTATTGGAAATTATGGATTGATAGTAGAAGCAGTCTTGCAAGGAATATTGGTTGCTGGAGCAGCCGCTTTAATGAAAGATTTATTCCATAAAGCAAACTATTTAGAAAAAAAAGGGAAAAACGGAAAGAATAATTGCTGAATCTTTGAGGGTTCAGCTTTTTTATTTTTGAATTAAGCAAGGTTTATTGTGAGAGGTAATCTATCAATAAAAAATATTTCATAAATAGTCCAATTATGATAAAATTCAGTATGAAATTGATAATCATTATCATCATAGGTTTGCGGTTGGGAGGATTTTACATGAAAATGAATGATATATATGATGTTACCATTATAGGAGGTGGGCCTAGCGGATTGTTTTCTGCCTTTTATAGTGGCTTGAGGGAAATGAAAACGAAAATCATTGAATCTCAAAATCATTTAGGCGGGAAGGTCAATGTTTATCCAGAAAAATTAATTTGGGATGTAGGTGCGTTAACTCCTGTGACCGGAGAACAATTAATTCAGCAGATGGTCGAGCAGGCTATGACCTTTGATCCGACCGTTGTCTTGGGAGAAAAGGTAACGGAAATCGCGAAAAATGCTGAAGGAATCTTTGAATTAAAAACGGATCGTGGACAAAAGCACTTTTCTAAAACCGTCATTTTGGCAATCGGCGGCGGCATCATAACGCCTCAAAAACTTGAAGTGGAAGGGGCATCCCATTTTTATAGTTCGAATTTAAATTACACCATTAAATCATTGAAAAAATTTAAAGATAAAGTGGTGCTCGTCTCAGGCGGCGGTCATACAGCTGTTGATTGGTGCAACGAATTGGAGCCGATAGCAAAAAAAGTATACTTAACCTATCGTAAAGAGGAGTTAAATGCCCACGAAGCACAAGTTTCACAATTGCTGAACAGCTCTGTAGCATGCCTTTTCTATACAGAGATTACGAAATTAATTCCAAACGAAGAGGGCACAGCCATTAAGCAAGTGGAAATAACTAATAATCAAACAGGGGAAGTCACATATTTATCGGTGGATGAAGTGGTTGTGAACCATGGCTATGTAAGGGAAAAATCCTTATTTGAAAATAGCCCTTTAAAAGTTGAATTTAAAAATGACTATTATATTAAAGGAAATGAACATTGTGAAACCAATGTACCTGGTCTTTATGCTGTTGGGGATGCGGTGGATTATGAAGGAAAAGTCCATTTGCTTGCAGGAACTTTTCCGGATGCCATTAAAGCAGTGAATAGAGCGAAATTATATATTCAACCTGGCGCCGATGCCTATGGAATGGTATCTTCCCATAATGAACTTTTTTATCAACGCAATCGGGAGCTCATTCAAAAAATGATAAAATGATTTGCGTGAGGGAATCTTCGGCAGCTGTCAAGGGTGGATTGTCATCAGCTAATATTTTTGCTGGCATGGGCAAGAGTTGTTGAAAAGCAAGGGAATACGAGAAAGTGAAATTATATAATTTAAAGGGACTTAGCTTATTTTGGCTAGTCCTTTTTCTATTTGGAAAACTGCGCGCTCACAGATTTTTGTAGATTCATATACTAATATGATTTCTGTATCATGGAGGTTGATGCATGGTTACAATCAGCTTATGCATGATCGTAAAAGATGAGGAAAAGATTCTAGAACGTTGTTTAGACAGTATTAAAGATATAGTAGACGAGATTATTATTGTTGATACAGGCTCGCACGACCGTACAAAGGAGATTGCAAAGAAGTATACCGATAAAGTCTTTGATTTTCAGTGGATAGACGATTTTTCTGCGCTAAGAAATTACGCTTTTCAGAAAGTGACAAAAGACTATATTTTCTGGATGGATGCAGATGATGTTCTTTTAGAAGAAGACCGTGAAAAGTTTAAAAAGCTGAAGAAACAATTGACCCCTGATGTGGATGCTGTATCAATGCTTTATCATGCGGCTTTTGATAAGTACAATCAACCTACTTTCAGCTATAGAAGATTCCGATTGGTAAAAAGAGAGAAAAACTTTGTATGGAAAGGCGCAGTCCATGAATATTTGGAAGTTGGTGGGCGGATTCTTCAATCGGATATTGCTGTTACCCATCGGAAAGTGAAAAAGGAAAACCGCACCGACCGCAATCTGTGAATCTATGAAAAACGTTTAGAGAATGGCGAAGAATTCACAGCAAGAGATTGGTTTTACTATGGCAATGAATTAAAGGATCACGGCCAGTATGAAAAAGCCATCGAAGTATATGAAAAATTTTTAAGCCGGGAAGATGGCTGGGTGGAAGACAAAATACGTGCTTGCATCAACATGGCAGCCTGTTGTAAAAGTTTAGGAAACTTAGAAAAAGAAATCGAAGCGCTTGTTCGTACAATACAATATGATGTGCCACGGCCGGAAGCTTCTTGCCGGATGGGTGATTTATATCTCGAAAGAAAATTATATGATTAAGCCATCATGTGGTATCAATTAGCCATAATGGTAGATACTTCAAAAATCACGGGATTTGTGCAAACGGCATATGTAACTTGGTATCCATACTTGCAGCTTTGCGTTTGCTACTGGCATAAAGGGGAGAAAGAGCTGGCCATTGAATGTAATAAAAAGGCAAAAGAATACCGTCCACATGATTCGGCAGTTCTTTATAATGAAAAATTTTTCGAAAAATATGTCGGAGCATAAAAAAAAAGCTGGGACATAAACAAAAAATTAAAGGGGCAGTTGAAAGAGTTTTGATAAAAAATTGATATAACGAAAAATTGATTGGAGTGACGGGGCGACTCCTGCGGGAACAGCCCGTGTCTCGAGACACCGCAGGAGCGAAGTAATGATCTCCGAGGAGGCTCGAGCCGGGCCCGCGGAAAGCGTCCCCGGAACGGAAATCAATTTTAATAACATATCAAAAAAACATCATTTTCTCCTTGGAGAAAATGATGTTTTTTTAGATTTGTCCCAGCCTCTGTTATTTTTGAATATTTTCTAAGCATAATTTTTTATATTTTTCCGCCATAAAACTTCCGGTTCCTCTTAAGATTAAGTATTTGGGGTTATGCTCGCCAAGTTCAAGGCATTTTTCAAAGGAATCCAGCGCTTCTTCAACCTTTTTTTTCTGAAAGAGGATGTATCCTTTTATAAAATGCAAATCCACGTAATCAGGGTATAAAACAATGGCTTTTTCGATGCCTTCTAAAGCATTGTCAAGGCTATTTGTATCGATGAGAATCCCATATTTTAATCGATAAAGGATGGAAGGAGGCTTAATGCTGTTAAGCAAAAAACGGAAAATGGATTCATTTAAATAATCAAAAGCCTTTTGATAATCCCCTCTTCGATAATATTCATAGGCTAAATGGTACTCAATCCAAGGACTATGCTCTGGATTTTTATACTCCTCTTCAATTAGCTGTAAATTCCGATCCGCTTTTTTCCGCTTGGCTATTAATTCTTCAATATATCCATAATGATGAATAGGGATTTCTAAATAATCTGTTGTATAGTTGGAGTCATTAACATCCGGAAAAAGGGGAGTTTCATGAATGCGATTATAAAATTGTATGCCTTTATGATTTTGGAATAAACGGGGTTGATAATAGATAAAGGATTTTTCTTTATCGACCGGAAAAGATTTTCCGTAATAATTAATCACCGGCAAGTAATACATCGTTGCAGTTGGATTTTGGATCGCTTTTATCAATAAGTCTTCATGAGAGCGGTCCAACTTCTCATCAGCATCAAGCCATAAAATCCAATCGCCTTTTGCCTTAGCAATTCCGAAATTTCGGGCATCGGCAAATTGGTTGTTCCATGAATAGGAATAAACATCAGCACCATATTTTTTGCAAATTTCCGATGTTCGGTCCGTCGATCCCGTATCAACAATAATTATTTCTTGAACGATTCCATAAACACTTTTTAAACAGCGTTCGATAAAATCTTCTTCATTTTTAACAATCATACATAATGAGATGGAAGAGGAAGACAAACTGACACTTCCTTTTTTAGATATTTACAATTGATGAGCAAGCCAAGGAGGAGGTAAGGGTGACAAAGTAAATGTCACAATCGTCAATTCATCCTTATGACTGATTTCCTGCGTCGTTTCTGCAATATAATAGCTCAAAATTTGAGTTATGGTTTTTTCGGAGATGATGCGATGTTCTTCCAGCTGAAAAGGATGCTGGATGATTAAATTTTTCATTTGCATAAAAACTTCTAAGATTTCTCCATTATTAAATGGGGTGATTTCTTCGGACGAATAATAAGAACGAAGGGTCGAAAAATATAAATATAGCAGCATATGCATTTTTTCAATTAGCAATAATGACTGTGTCACTTGCATCTCGCATTTTAGAAGTTCTTCTTTTGGAATGTCCTTCATTTGATGGCGTTCAAAATAGGTTATTAAGAATTGAGCAAAAGAATGGATGAATGACGAAAAGTTAAGTGAACCCTGCGCTAATTTTAGCTGTTCCTGTTTTTGCATTGTTCCCCCCCCTCGAATAATGAATTGAGCTTCATGTTCAGATTTTTTCCTTGGCTCTACATTTCGGACACTGGCAATCTTTTTTCTTTTTGTTTGGACAGTAGCATAAGGATGAATCGAATGGATCGTCATCTTTGCAATCTTTCTTATCTTCGCAGCATTTATGCGGTTTTGGTGGATGGTGGCAATGGGATTGTTGGCTAAGTTCCATTACATCTTCAAGTTTGAATTGAAGCAATATTTGCGATTTCACAACAGTCCGTAAAGTTTTATTGACGCTTTCATTGATTTTTAAATAACCGTGGAAATTACAAGGATATTTTTTTAAAAATGTTTGAAGTTTTTCTGCTTCGGCATTCAAAATGTGTGAAAGTCCGATTTCCTCCATTGCAATAGAAGATAGCAATAAATTGATAGTTTTGCAGCAATCCAACGAGATTTCGGGGGTGATATCAGGAATGGTAGGTAATGACATCGGGATGCCCTCCTTAAAAAATCACTAAACAAAGTGGTGTAATGTACTCTCATACAACCTCTAGTGTATTGAATTGAAGTTAGATTTGTGCCTATTTTCAGCGATTTCATTAACGATTGTTGAAATCGCATGACAAATGATGAAACTAAAAAGAAAAACTGCAGATCACTTGAAAGATTCAAGTGAATTTGCAGTTTTATTTGGAAAGGCTTAAGCGATTCTGTGGATGGACCAAACGATTGGAGCATCAGCACCGCCAAGGTTTATGCTGATAGTTAATCCATCATTTACATAGAATAGGGCGATTTCATCATTTTCATTAAGTTCGACTTCTCCTGTTATTGTGACTGTTCCATTACCAAGAATAGCTCTTAAACCGACACCTAATGCAAGTTCAATGTTCATAATTGGGAATAGTCCTACAATTAAATCTTGGTTGGTAGTAATATTGTGTACTACAAACGCCGGGTCGCCACCAAAGACTCCTGTTAAAGTTGCGGTTGTACTATAGCTAATCGTTGCTGAGATAGCGTATCTACCAGTAGATGGAACTGTAAAGACACCAGTAGTAGGGTTAAAGGAAGTTGTATTATAGAATGGTGCAGCTACACTCCAGTTGCCAAGCTGAGTACCTGTGGATACACTAGCTGCTGTTCTAGTTGCTGAGAATCCTTCAACTGCAAAGTTTGGTCCAGTCGGTCCAGTTGGTCCAGGAGTACCTTGAGGTCCAGTCGGTCCAGTCGGTCCAGGAGTACCTTGAGGTCCAGTCGGTCCAGTTGGTCCAGGAGTACCTTGAGGTCCAGTCGGTCCAGTTGGTCCAGGAGCACCTTGAGGTCCAGTCGGTCCAGTTGGTCCAGGAGCACCTTGAGGTCCAGTCGGTCCAGTTGGTCCAGGAGTACCTTGAGGTCCAGTCGGTCCAGTTGGTCCAGGAGTACCTTGAGGTCCAGTCGGTCCAGTTGGTCCAGGAGAAATTTATTTTGGAAGGAAGGGGTACCCCTTCCTTCCAAAATAAAATCTATGTGAACCAAATTATTTAATAAAAAACACTTGACTAGAGGTAAGAAAGGGGCTGTCCAGAAAGTGTAAAACTTTCAGGACAGCCCCATTTCTATATAGTGAAGTTCTTTGCCCTGCGGTGGTCACAAAACGCTCCTCTTCGTGCAATATTTGCGTTTAAGCGTGTGCGACAGCCGCAAAAGGAGCTTCTCAAAATGTTTTTTTCACACACCCTTTTTATTACTTCCATTTTCTTAATCGATATTGCAAGTTTTGTCTTGTCATGCCTAAAGCTTGGGCTGTTTTGGTAATGTTTCCATCATTCATTTTTAAGGCATGATGTAAATAATATTTTTCCGCTTCTTTTAAATATTCGTTTAACGGCAGCAATTCTTTGTTCGGCTGAAGAAGAAAAAAATCAGGTTTTTTTATTTTTTCATTTTGCTGCTGCAGTTTAAATCGGAAATGAAGCGGCAACATTTCATAAGTGACATATTTTTCATTGGTAATCATTGAGGAGATTTCATCTAATAATAATTCCAGTTCTTTCAGATTTCCAGGCCAATCGTACTCTAGAAACATCTCCAATACATCTTCCGACAAACCTCGAATATTGGAATTGAACCGTTCCCGATGCCTTGAAAAATAGTCGTCCACAAATGGCCTGATATCTTCCTTTCTAGCCCGCAATGCAGGTATAGAAATGCTCATGGATGCAAAATAATAATATAAATCTTTCAACAATTGATGGCTGCTGATTAAATCAATTGGGTCTCCTCCAACGCTTCCTATCACCATATGCTTTTCTGGGGGAAGACTTTTTAAAATGTCCAGCAATTCTTTTTGTTCCTCAAGGGAATAAAATTCCAGCCGCTCGAAGAAAAAGGTATAAGTTTTTTCTTGTTTCAGATAGGTTTTTAGCCTTTCGATTTGATTAGGTCTTCTGCTGAAAAGCGTGACATATTCATCGTTTTTCGGATTCAGCTCGTGATGGATTCCCTCTGCTATTAAATCTTTTCCGGTTCCAGGCTCTCCTATTAAAAGCACTGGAATGCGGGCGTGGGCAGCCTTTTTGGCATTTTCCTTCACGATTTGCATTGGTTCCGAAATGGCGGTGATGACATCGAAGGTTAAAGGTTCCCCATATCTGCGCAGCGGCTGATAAATTAATTTTTCCAAGGACGTAATGTCCCGGGCAAATTCGATGGCGCCAATTAGATTTTCGCCATCGAAAATCGGGTATGTATCATTAATAGTTGTAATCTCATGTCCGTATTTATTCCAATAGGTTTGTTTGACGTTCATTTCTTTAATGCCTGTTTTTAGAACACGCATCAATGCACTGTCATTAGAACGGAAAGCAAAGAGTTCTAAAATGGAACGATCTGAAATATCGTCGACGTCAAAACCTTCAATTTCCTTCATTTTTTGATTGTATAGCACTGTCCGTCCTTCAGCATCAACTGCATGAATACCAACGGAAACATTTTCAACAGCAAATTCATACAGTTTGAACAGCTGATCCTTATTGAAAGACATCCGTAACACCTCAAAAAATTTTTAAGATTCTGTTATATATATTGAAAAACGCAATTATTTTTTGCATTATTATTATATACTAAACAAAAGTGAGTGCAAATATTTTTTGCACTTATTACTTAAAGGAGGAGTTAAGAATGATTCCCTACAAACATGAGCCACTAACAGATTTTTCAATTGAAGAAAATCGTCACCAGTATTTTGAAGCGTTAAAGAAAGTAGAAAGCGAATTAGGCAAAGATTATCCTTTAATTGTTGGGGGAGAAAGAATTACAACAGAAGATAAAATCATTTCATATAATCCAGCCAATAAAACGGAAGTTGTAGGCAGAGTTTCAAAAGCAAATAAAGAAATTGCAGAAAAAGCAATGCAAGTAGCTGATAAAACTTTTAATACATGGAAAAAAGTTGATCCGGTAATTCGGGCAGAGATTTTGTTTAAAGCAGCAGCCATCGTTCGCCGCCGCAAATTTGAACTTTCTGCTTGGTTGACAAAAGAAGCCGGAAAACCTTGGGTGCAAGCGGATGCGGATGTTGCAGAAGGCATCGATTTCTTAGAATATTATGGACGCCAAATGTTGGAGATTGCAAAAGGGAAACCGATGGAAGAAGATCCAGGAACAATTAACAAATATGTATATATTCCATTGGGTGTGGGCGTTGTGATTTCCCCTTGGAACTTCCCATTTGCCATCATGGTGGGAACGACTGTGGCAGCGATGGTGACTGGCAATACAGTGCTTTTAAAACCAGCTTCAGCCACACCGGTCATTGCATATAAATTTATGGAAATTCTTGAAGAGGCAGGAATGCCGCCAGGAGTAGTTAACTATATTCCGGTTTCAGGTGCAGAAGTAGGGGATTATTTAGTGGATCACCCTCGCACACGCTTTATCAGCTTTACAGGTTCCCGCGATGTAGGAGTTCGTATTAACGAACGTGCTGCAGTTATTCATGAAGGACAAATTTGGATTAAACGCGTCATTGCGGAAATGGGCGGAAAAGACGCTATTGTTGTAGATGATGCGGAAAATGCTGATTTGGAATTGGCAGCTCAATCCATTGTTGCAAGCGCCTTCGGTTTCAGCGGTCAAAAATGTTCTGCTTGCTCCCGTGCGATTATCGTAGGCGATGAGGCTTACAATAAAGTAGTAGAACGGGTTGCGGAACTGGTAAATGAACTGGTTGTTGGAGATCCTGCAAATCCGGAAACTTATGTAAACCCAGTTATTGATGCAGGAGCGTTCAAAAAAATTACGGAATACATTGAAATCGGTAGAAAAGAAGGCCGTTTAGTGGCTGGCGGCAAGTACGATGATTCAAAAGGATATTTCATCCACCCAACTGTATTTGCGGATGTGGATCCGAATGCGCGCATTATGCAAGAAGAAATTTTCGGCCCTGTACTTGCCATCACTAAAGCGAAAGACTTTGATGAAGCGATCGAAATTGCAAACAATACAGTTTATGGATTAACAGGTGCTGTAATTTCAAATAATCGCTTCCATTTACAAAAAGCAGCAGAAGATTTCCATGTGGGCAACCTTTACTTTAACCGGGGATGCACAGGGGCCATTGTCGGATATCAGCCATTTGGAGGATTCAATATGTCCGGTACAGACTCGAAAGCTGGCGGTCCTGACTATTTACTGCTGCACATGCAAGCAAAAACTATCTCTGAAACATTGTAATAAAAAAGAGGTTTGAACAAATCAAAAAAACATCATTTTCTCCAAAGGGAAAATGATGTTTTTTTGATTTGTTATTAAAATTGATTTCCGTTCCGGGGACGCTTTCCGCGGGCCCGGATCGAGCTTCCTCTGAGTCATTTCTTCGCTCCTCGTGGTCTCGAGAGGGCTCGTCGCAGGAAAGCTTTGCTTTGCGACTAAGCGTGCGCGACAGGAACTCGCCCCGTCACTTTATCAAAACTCTTTCAGCTGCCCCTATAATTTTTTGTTTATGTCCCAGCCTTAATGTATTCTAAATGAAAAATAGGGTAAATAAATTAATAAATGAGGCTCATATGAAAAATGGTTGCACCTAAGGATGACACCACTAAAATGGGAATTACCCATTAACATATTTTGTGACAAATATGTTAATATAAAAAGTAAGGTATGCTTAAAAAAATAATTGAGTAAAAAGAGGCGAGTATGTATGGCTGAAAATGCAAATCTTCTTACTTCCACTCAAGAAGTGATAAAAGAGGCATTATTTAGGCTCGGTTATGATGAAGCGATGTATGAATTACTGAAAGAGCCGATTCGAATGCTAAAAGTGCGCATTCCTGTGAAAATGGATGACGGCACGACAAAAGTGTTTACTGGCTACCGCGCCCAACAC
Source organism: Ureibacillus thermophilus (assembly GCF_004331915.1). Classification (NCBI taxonomy): domain Bacteria; kingdom Bacillati; phylum Bacillota; class Bacilli; order Caryophanales; family Caryophanaceae; genus Ureibacillus; species Ureibacillus thermophilus. Next base: position 9,725 of record NZ_CP036528.1, on the reverse strand, counting down.
TCCGATGCTGTAGGGCCGACAAAGGGAGGAATTCGTTTTCATCCGGATGTAACTGAAGATGAAGTGAAAGCGCTTTCCATGTGGATGACATTAAAATGCGGCATTGTTGATTTGCCTTATGGCGGAGGAAAAGGTGGCATCGTTTGCGACCCTAGACAAATGTCCATGGGTGAACTTGAGCGTTTAAGCCGCGGCTATGTTCGTGCGATTAGCCAAATTGTTGGTCCGACGAAGGATATCCCAGCGCCAGATGTATTTACAAATGCCCAAATAATGGCTTGGATGATGGATGAGTACAGCCGGATAGATGAATTCAACTCTCCAGGGTTTATAACAGGAAAACCGATTGTTTTAGGCGGTTCGCAAGGCCGCGACCGCGCAACGGCAGAAGGGGTAACCATTGTCATTCAAGAGGCGGCGAAAAAATGCGGCATTAATATTCAAGATGCCCGCGTAGTCATCCAAGGTTTCGGAAATGCTGGAGGATTCCTAGCTAAATTCATGAGCGACTTAGGGGCGAAAGTTATTGGAATATCCGATGCTTACGGTGCTTTATATGATCCGGACGGTTTAGATATCGATTACTTGCTCGACCGTAGAGACAGCTTTGGTACAGTGACTACGTTATTTGAAAATACAATTTCGAACAAAGAATTGTTGGAGCTCGACTGCGACATTTTAGTTCCAGCGGCAATTGAAAACCAAATTACGGCAGAAAATGCGCCGAATATTAAAGCAAAAATTGTAGTGGAAGCAGCTAATGGCCCAACAACAGTTGAAGCAACAAAAATCTTGACAGAGCGCGGCATATTATTGGTTCCAGATGTGCTGGCTTCTGCAGGCGGTGTAACGGTTTCATACTTTGAGTGGGTTCAAAATAATCAAGGCTACTATTGGTCTGCGCAAGAAGTTAAAGAAAAATTGCGGGAAAGAATGATCAACGCTTTCGAGAATGTTTATCAAACTGCCCAAAGCCGAAATATCGATATGCGCCTTGCTGCATATATGGTCGGCGTCCGCCGTACAGCTGAAGCTTGCCGATTCCGCGGCTGGGTGTAACAGTTAAATCATTATTAGAAGATGCTTCTTCGTTTAATAACGAGGCTGGGTAAAGGGGCAGTTAAAAGAGTTTTGATAAAAAATTGATAGAACGAAAAATTGATTGAAGTGACGGGGCGACTCCTGCGACGAGCCCTCTCGAGACCACGAGGAGCGAAGGAATGACTCAGAGGAAGCTCGAGCCGGGCTCGCGGAAAGCGTCCCCGGAACGGAAATCAATTTTAATAACAAATCAAAAAACATCATTTTCTCCTTTGGAAAAATAATGTTTTTTTAGATTTGTCCCAACCTCGTTATTTTTAGAATATAGTTATTTTAGGAAATGGGGCGAGGTCGAGTGAATTCTTTTACATTTAAAAATCCGGTTCGATTGTATTTTGGGAAGGGAGAAATACGCAATTTAAAAAAAGAGCTGCCAAGATATGGGAGAAATATTCTGTTTGTTTATGGCGGCGGCAGCATTAAAAGAAATGGCATTTATGATGAAGTGATTTCGATTTTGAAGGAACTCGATTTAAATGTTTTTGAGTTAAGCGGTGTGGAGCCAAATCCAAGGGTGGAAACGGCGAGAAAAGGCATTGAGATTTGCAAACGGGAATCCATCGATTTTGTTCTTGCCGTTGGTGGTGGTTCCGTCATCGACTGTTCGAAATTAATTGCTGCTGGGGCAAAATCAGAAGAAGATGCGTGGAAAATCGTTACAAATCAAGTGCCGGTAAAGGATGCACTGCCTCTTGGAACGGTGTTGACGCTTGCTGCAACTGGTTCAGAAATGAATGCCAATTCCGTTATTACCAATGGTGAAACAAAGGAAAAATATGGTTGGGCAAGTGGAAGGGTGTATCCGAAATTTTCAATACTCGACCCAACCTATACAAAGACGGTACCGAAAGATCAAACGGTATATGGCATTGTAGATATAATGTCTCATGTGTTTGAACAATATTTCCATAATGCCGAAAATACGCTCATTATGGATGAATTGTGCGAAGGAGTACTTAGAACTGTAATTGAGACAGCGCCGAAGCTAGTAGAAGATTTGGAAAACTACGAATTGCGGGAGACGATTTTGCTTTCTGGAACCATTGCTTTAAACGGCATGCTTTCCATGGGTTCAGACGGAGATTGGGCAACCCACGACATTGAACACGCGGTTTCGGCTTTATATGATATTCCTCATGGAGGCGGTCTTGCCATTCTATTTCCAAACTGGATGAAACACGTTGTTCCTGTGAATCCGGCCCGTTTTTCCCGGCTTGCCATAAAAGTGTTCCAAGTGAATCCTTCTAATAAAACAGATGAGGAAATTGCTTATGAAGGCATTGAGCGTTTAAGAGCATTTTGGACAAGTCTCGGGGCTCCGAGCCGTCTGAAAGATTACGGCATTGATGATTCTAAGTTGGATGAATTAGTTGAAAAATCGCTGGCGAACGGACCAATCGGCGGTTTTAAAATACTTGATGAAAACGATGTAAGGGAAATTTTGAAGATGTCTTTATAAAAAAGATAAAGGCTGTCTAGAGAAGGAGACTTTCTAGGCAGCCTTTGTTTATCCACTGAAAGAAATTATTGATTTTGAGTTTTGTTCATTTTTGTATAATGTTTCCATTCTGTGATTTGATCATCTATATCAAAAGCAAGGGTAACCTTTGTGACACCTTTTTGGGCTAATATTAATTCAACGAGATGATCGCGCACCTGATCCAAATACTCAAGGGATAATTTCGGATCGGTTTCTGCAACGAGTTCTACGTGCAGAAACTCTCCTTCTTTCACCACTTCTAGCCGCTCGATATCTTTCACATGGGAATCTTCCATTACTAAGTTGCCGATGTGAATAAGCATTTCTTCATCTGTTTCTCCGATTGCACCCCGGGCATTATCAAGAAATACTCTGCCTACAACAAAGAACATCATCCCGCCGATAATCATCGACACCAAGCCTTCCAATTGGTAGAACCCCGTAAAGTATGCGATCAAAATAGCAAGAAAAGCTAACAAATTTCCGGCAGTTGCAACGGCATCTTCCATCCATACTAATTTCGTTGCCGGCTTTGCTTGATTTAAATAAGCAATGGATTTTGGGATTGCTCCAAAAAACGATGTGGAGATTCCAGTTTCATGGAGTATTTCTTTTGCGGCTTTTTGCAAAACACTACCTTCTAAAATGGTGCCCAATAATAAAACTCCTAAGGCGAATAAGATGCCTTCCGATTGTTCACTTGGATATAAAAAATGATGCAATCCTTCTTTCATTGTTTCATAAGAAAGAATCGCCACAATGATGATGGCCCCTAAGCAAACAAGATTGACAACTCGGCCAAATCCATTGGGAAATTTCTTTGTTGGAGCTTTTTTGGATAAAGCGGATCCGATAAATACGAAAAATTGGTTTGCCGAATCGCCCAATGAGTGCATCATTTCCGCAAACATCGCTACATTTCCAGTAAAAAAATAAGCGGCTCCTTTGATGCTTCCTAACAACAAGTTGACCAGTGCCGCAGATAAAGATGGTTTATTTCCATGTTTTAGAAGTTGAATAATTTCTTTCATCGTTTCCTCCAGATGTTATGATAAGATTTCAATTTCTATTTTTTGGAGATAAGGTAGGGTATGGAAGGTGTTAAAAACAGCATATGTGTTTTCTTTTAATAGCATGGAGAATCGGATATCCACTTCATAATTGAGATTTTCGCCTGCGATTCGGACATTATCGATGACCATTCCTTCATCTTTCATGAAATGTAGTAAATCTTCAATATGCTCTATTTTTGTGATGTGGGCTTTTAAGGAAAGTTCTCGCATACGAATTCGCTTAGGGCCAATTTTCATTAGAAATGGTGCTATTACTTTTATGCCGATAACCACAATGAAAACCGTAGTAATCGCTTCTAAATAAAAGCCAGCGCCGACCGCAATGCCAATTCCAGCTGCTCCCCATATGATGGCTGCTGTTGTTAATCCGGTAATGCTGTCGTTGCCTCTTCTCAAAATGACGCCAGCTCCTAAAAAACCGATGCCGCTAACAATTTGAGCTGCAAGTCTTAATGGGTCCATCGTGATGTTAATTTCATCCCGTGGAGGGGTGCTATATGCAGTATCAATCGAAATGATTGTTAATAAACAGCTAAAAGTTGAAATTACTAAACTAGTTTTTAATCCTACAGGTTTTTTCTTTAATTCTCTTTCAATGCCGATAATCAAACTTAATAGTGCAGCAATGGCCAATTTCATCAAATCTTCTTGCCGTATCACCATGCTTAAAGTGTGCATTATTCATTCCCCCTTTTCTATTGCGCAGAATGGTTAATCATGTAAAAATAAAAGGACGATAGAAATATAAACAGGAGTTCATAATATGGAAAAGCCACCAATTCATCCATACATACCAATTCTTATTGGTGTCATCTCAATATCCTTTTCAGCGATCTTTGTTAAACTTGCAGAAGCTGATTCCGGAGCAATTGCCTTTTACCGAATGCTTTTTTCTGTGCTGATCATCGCTCCGGCGTTTTTTAAAAATCACGTGCAAGAATTAAAAATGTTATATCAAAGAGATTGGCTGTTTTCAATTATTTCAGGGATATTTTTGGCATTTCATTTTATCCTTTGGTTTGAGTCATTACAGTACACTTCCGTCGCTAGTTCCACCGTTCTTGTAACGATGCAGCCGTTGTTTGCTTTTATAGGAACATATTTATTTTTCAAAGAACGCCTCACGATGCAAGTGGTTTTGTCTGGAATAATTGCAATTTCAGGGAGTGTTTTAATCAGCTGGGGAGATTTTAAGATAAGCGGCGGCGCATTATTTGGAGATACATTAGCGCTAATTGCCTGTGTATTAGTAACAGGATATTTTTTATTTGGACAAGAGGTAAGAAAGAGATTATCATTAATTACTTATACGATGGTTGTATACTCAATTAGTACAATCACTTTGTTTTTCTATGTAATTTTAAGGGGAGAATCTTTCGGACCTTATCCATATTCAACGTGGCTTTGGTTTTTGCTCCTTGCCATTATTCCAAATCTATTAGGCCATTCATTGTTTAATTGGTCGATTAAATGGGTCAGTGTCAATGTAATTTCAATTGCAGTGTTATTTGAACCAATTGGAGCATCAATTTTAGCTTTTTTTATTTTTGAAGAAAAATTGATTGCAACACAAATCATTGGTGGAATCATTGTTATATTAGGGATTATGCTATTTGTAATTGATTTGAAAAACTTAAGAAATTCTTTAGAAAAAACGATTGACAGATTTTAATATACGTTATAGAATATTTCATGTCCTTAGCGGAAAAGAGTTAATTAAAAAGTTTAAAAAGTATCTTGGAAAATGTTTAAAAACTTCTTGACAACCACAGATGGAAGTTATATAATAAAAAAGCTGTTTCAAAAAAGTGATGAACCTTGAAAACTGAACACCAAAACGTTAATGTTTAAAATTCTAATTCGTTAACCCTCGTTGGCGAATTAGAGACAGATAAATTTTGAGCTGAATCAAATTTTCTTTTATGGAGAGTTTGATCCTGGCTCAGGACGAACGCTGGCGGCGTGCCTAATACATGCAAGTCGAGCGGACCAATTAAAAAGCTTGTAACTGACGCTGAGGCGCGAAAGCGTGGGGAGCAAACAGGATTAGATACCCTGGTAGTCCACGCCGTAAACGATGAGTGCTAGGTGTTAGGGGGTTTCCGCCCCTTAGTGCTGCAGCTAACGCATTAAGCACTCCGCCTGGGGAGTACGGTCGCAAGACTGAAACTCAAAGGAATTGACGGGGGCCCGCACAAGCGGTGGGCACAAGCGGTGGAGCATGTGGTTTAATTCGAAGCAACGCGAAGAACCTTACCAGGTCTTGACATCCCGCTGACCGCTATGGAGACATAGCCTTCCCTTCGGGGACAGCGGTGACAGGTGGTGCATGGTTGTCGTCAGCTCGTGTCGTGAGATGTTGGGTTAAGTCCCGCAACGAGCGCAACCCTTGTCCTTAGTTGCCATAGCCAGCCGCCGAAGGTGGGACAGATGATTGGGGTGAAGTCGTAACAAGGTAGCCGTATCGGAAGGTGCGGCTGGATCACCTCCTTTCTAAGGATTTTAACGGAACACATTAACGTTTTGGGTTCAGTTTTGAAGGTTTATGACCTTCAGAATTATATTTGTTCTTTGAAAACTGGATACACGACATTGAAAGTAAAGCACTTGCGTCTTTTCTAATTAGAAAAGAAAACTAAAAGGGTTACGAGGCGCAAGCAAGACAAGGAAATGAGCGAGTGAGCACCGGAGTGTACATTAAACGTACAGGAGGATGCGAACGAGCGAAATTGACGAAGTATTGCGCAGCGCATCGGAAGCCGACAGGTTAAGTTATTAAGGGCGCACGGTGGATGCCTTGGCACTAGGAGCCGATGAAGGACGGGACTAACACCGATATGCTTCGGGGAGCTGTAAGTAAGCTTGGGGAGTGAAAGAGAACCTGAAACCGTGTGCCTACAAGTAGTCAGAGCCCGTTAACGGGTGATGGCGTGCCTTTTGTAGAATGAACCGGCGAGTTACGATCACGTGCAAGGTTAAGTCGAAGAGACGGAGCCGCAGCGAAAGCGAGTCTGAATAGGGCGAAGGAGTACGTGGTCGTAGACCCGAAACCAGGTGATCTACCCATGTCCAGGGTGAAGGTGAGGTAACACTCACTGGAGGCCCGAACCCACGCACGTTGAAAAGTGCGGGGATGAGGTGTGGGTAGCGGAGAAATTCCAATCGAACTTGGAGATAGCTGGTTCTCTCCGAAATAGCTTTAGGGCTAGCCTCGTGTAAAGAATACTGGAGGTAGAGCACTGTTTGGACTAGGGGCCCACCTCGGGTTACCGAATTCAGACAAACTCCGAATGCCAGCTATTTATACACGGGAGTCAGACTACGAGTGATAAGATCCGTGGTCAAGAGGGAAACAGCCCAGACCGCCAGCTAAGGTCCCAAAGTAACCGTTAAGTGGAAAAGGATGTGGCGTTGCTTAGACAACCAGGATGTTGGCTTAGAAGCAGCCACCATTTAAAGAGTGCGGCGTTGCTTAGACAACCAGGATGTTGGCTTAGAAGCAGCCACCATTTAAAGAGTGCGTAATAGCTCACTGGTCGAGTGACGCTGCGCCGAAAATGTATTGGGGCTAAACGGTTCACCGAAGCTGTGGATTCGTGCATCGCACGAGTGGTAGGAGAGCGTTCTAAGTGCGCTGAAGTCAGACCGGAAGGACTGGTGGAGCGCTTAGAAGTGAGAATGCCGGTATGAGTAGCGAAAGATGGGTGAGAATCCCATCCACCGAATGACTAAGGTTTCCTGAGGAAGGCTCGTCCGCTCAGGGTTAGTCGGGACCTAAGCCGAGGCCGAAAGGCGTAGGCGATGGACAACAGGTTGATATTCCTGTACCACCTACCCGCCGTTTGAGCAATGGGGGGACGCAGGAGGATAGGGAAAGCACGCCGTTGGTTGCGCGTGTCCAAGCAACAAGGCGGGGAAGTAGGCAAATCCGCTTCCCATAACGCTGAGTTGTGATGGGGAGCCTCTTTTGAGGCGAAGTTCCTGATTTCACACTGCCAAGAAAAGCCTCTAGCCGTTTGAGCAATGGGGGGACGCAGGAGGATAGGGAAAGCACGCCGTTGGTTGCGCGTGTCCAAGCAACAAGGCGGGGAAGTAGGCAAATCCGCTTCCCAAAACGCTGAGTTGTGATGGGGAGCCTCTTTTGAGGCGAAGTTCCTGATTTCACACTGCCAAGAAAAGCCTCTAGCGAGGCGGGAGGTGCCCGTACCGCACCTCCTTTCTAAGGATTTTAACGGAACACATTAACGTTTTGGGTTCAGTTTTGAAGGTTTATGACCTTCAGAATTATATTTGTTCTTTGAAAACTGGATAAACGACATTGAAAGTAAAGCATTTGCGTCTTTTCTAATTAGAAAAGCAAACTAAAAGGGTTACGAGGCGCAAGCAAGACAAGGAAATGAGCGAGTGAGCACCGGAGTGTACATTAAACGTACATGAGGATGCGAACGAGCGAAATTGACCAAGTATTGCGCAGCGCATCGGAAGCCGATAGGTTAAGTTATTAAGGGCGCACGGTGGATGCCTTGGCACTAGGAGCCGATGAAGGACGGGACTAACACCGCAAGTATCCAGCGATTTATTGAAGGAAAACTACGACTGAAAGTAAATGAAAAGAAATCAGCGGTCGACCGTCCATGGAAACGTAAGTTTCTAGGATTGAGCTTTACCTATCATAAAGAGCCAAAGGTTCGTATCGCAAAAGAAAGCCTTAAACGAATGAAGAATAAAGTTCGTGAAATCACATCACGCAAGATGCCCTAGAACAAGCGCAGCAGTAACTGGCTGCGCCCTGACGGTACCTTACTAGAAAGCCACGGCTAACTACGTGCCAGCAGCCGCGGTAATACGTAGGTGGCAAGAGTTGTCCGGAATTATTGGGCGTAAAGCGCGCGCAGGCGGTCTCTTAAGTCTGATGTGAAAGCCCCCGGCTCAACCGGGGAGGGTCATTGGAAACTGGGAGACTTGAGTGCAGGAGAGGGAAGTGGAATTTGAGGCGCGAAAGCGTGGGGAGCAAACAGGATTAGATACCCTGGTAGTCCACGCCGTAAACGATGAGTGCTAGGTGTTAGGGGGTTTCCACCCCTTAGTGCTGCAGCTAACGCATTAAGCACTCCGCCTGGGGAGTACGGTCGCAAGACTGAAACTCAAAGGAATTGACGGGGGCCCGCACAAGCGGTGGAGCATGTGGTTTAATTCGAAGCAACGCGAAGAACCTTACCAGGTCTTGACATCCCGCTGACCGCTATGGAGACATAGCCTTCCCTTCGGGGACACGGTGACAGGTGGTGCATGGTTGTCGTCAGCTCGTGTCGTGAGATGTTGGGTTAAGTCCCGCAACGAGCGCAACCCTTGTCCTTAGTTGCCATCATTGAGTTGGGCACTCTAAGGAGACTGCCGTACAAATACGGAGGAAGGTGGGGATGACGTCAAATCATCATGCCCCTTATGACCTGGGCTACACACGTGCTACAATGGGCGGTACAAAGGGCTGCGAACCCGCGAGGGGGAGCGAATCCCAAAAAGCCGCTCTCAGTTCGGATTGCAGGCTGCAACTCGCCTGCATGAAGCCGGAATCGCTAGTAATCGCAGATCAGCATGCTGCGGTGAATACGTTCCCGGGCCTTGTACACACCGCCCGTCACACCACGAGAGTCTGTAACACCCGAAGTCGGTGAGGTAACCCACCGGGAGCCAGCCGCCGAAGGTGGGACAGATGATTGGGGTGAAGTCGTAACAAGGTAGCCGTATCGGAAGGTGCGGCTGGATCACCTCCTTTCTAAGGATTTGAACGGAACACATTAACGTTTTGGGTTCAGTTTTGAAGGTTTATGACCTTCAGAATTATATTTGTTCTTTGAAAACTGGATAAACGACATTGAAAGTAAAGCACTTGCGTCTTTTCTAATTAGAAAAGCAAACTAAAAGGGTTACGAGGCGCAAGCAAGACAAGGAAATGAGCGAGTGAGCACCGAAGTGTACATTAAACGTACATGAGGATGCGAACGAGCGAAATTGACGAAGTATTGCGCAGCGCATCGGAAGCCGATAGGTTAAGTTATTAAGGGCGCACG